>NZ_JBITGZ010000004.1:129294-268997 GCF_044457565.1 Kitasatospora sp. NPDC050543
GGGGGGGGGCGGGCTTGGCCCCTGGGGCTTTTTTTGGGGGGGGGGGGGGGTGTGTGGGGGGGGGGGGGGGGGGGGGGGGGCGCGCCCCCGCCCCCCCCCCCCCCGCCCGCCGGCGGAGCGCTGTTAGCCGCCGACCTGGGCCGCCGCCGGCTCCGCCTTCGCGGCGGCTGCCTCGGCGGCCGCGGTCGCAGCCGCGCCGCGGGCCCGGGCCCGCTTGGCGTAGGCGATCGTCCAGCCGATCAGCAGCGCGGTGACGCCGTACGAGAGCACGGAGTTGAGGGTCACCATCGTGCCGGTGTCGAGCGCGTACGACAGGGCGACCCGGACGACGGCCTCCAGCAGGTACGCCACACCCCAGCCGATGGTCAGGTGGCGCTGCACCCGGCGGAAGCCCGCCAGCTCCCACAGGCCGTTCCAGCGCTCGACGCCTTCGGGCGTGCCATCGGTGCCGAACTTCCGGCCGAAGTAGAACATCAGCGGCCGCGGCGCGGCCAGCGAGGCGAGGCAGACCACCCCGAACAGGCCGGTGATCAGCGAGTCCTTGACCAGCAGCAGACGCGCGTCCTGCGGGCCGACCAGGGTGACCACCAGGGTCAGGCCGAGGAAGAGCAGCGAGATCGCGGCGAACTCGTCGATC
This sequence comes from Kitasatospora sp. NPDC050543, assembly GCF_044457565.1. NCBI lineage: Bacteria > Bacillati > Actinomycetota > Actinomycetes > Kitasatosporales > Streptomycetaceae > Kitasatospora > Kitasatospora sp. NPDC050543. Next base: position 129,932 of record NZ_JBITGZ010000004.1, read on the forward strand.
CGGCGGCGCCATGCCAGGTACACGGCCAGGTCGACGACCGGCCAGAGGGCCGAGGCCAGCAGGGCGGTGGGCTCGCTGAAGCCGTGCTCGGCGAGCTGATTGTAGGTGATGACCGGCGCGACGACGTTCAGGCCGATGGTGAGCACCCAGCCGAGTGCGGCAGAGCCGCCGCCTCGACCGGTCGCGGGCGTGTCCGACACGAATTCCCCCGATGATCTTGATGGATTGTCGAAACCGGACGATATCGGATCACCTGTCAGGCGCACCACACGCGAGCAAGGTTGAGCCGAAGGAGTGCGCGTCGACCTGGTCGCGCCCGAGGCCGACGCCGTCGAGGACCACCACCTGCCGAACCACCTGGCCGCGTTCGAGAAGAACCTCGCCAAGTCCGGCTGAGCCGGCGGCCTGCGTGGCCGTTCCGTGTGCGACCGTTCCGCCCGGCCATGCTGTGCTCGGCCGTTCCGTGCGCCACCGTACCGTGCCCGGCCGTGCTGTGCGCGGCTCTACCGGGCCTGGTGCCCGGCGACCGCCACCGGGCGGTGGCGCAGCGCCCAGGCGGCGGGCAGCGCCGTGCACGGCACGGCGATGAGCACGCAGGCGGCCGCGGTGCCGCCGACCGTGCTCCACGGCACGGTCAAAGAGGTGCTGACCCCGAGCAGCGCCAGAGCGCCGTGCATCCCGGCCAGGTTCACGGCCGTCACCACGCAGCCCAGCACCGTGCCGGCCGCCACCACCAGCAGCGCCTCGGCCGTCACCAGGCGCACCACCTGCCCGCGAGTGGCACCCGTGAGCCGCAGCAGCCCCAGCTCCCGCCGCCGGTCGGTGGTGGCCATCACCAGGGTGTTGGCCAGGGCGATGCCCGTGTAGGTGAGCGCGAGGCCCATCACCAGCACGCTGCGCAGCCAGGCCGTCCGATTGGTCGCCGGGTACGCGGCCGACAGCCAGGCGTCCCTGGTGGCCAGTGCCACGCCGTGGGCCTGCGCAGCCGTCCGCAGGCCCACGGCGGTCGCCGCCCGGTCCGCTCCGGGCAACAGCCGTACCTCGATGCGGTCCACCCGGGCGCCGGGTGCGTTGCGCGGGGTGACGTACAGGCCGTTGTCGCCCATCCCGTCGCGCAGTACGGCGGCGATCCTCAGGGTGGTCCGGCCGCCGTCGGGGCGGACGACCTCCACCGGCTGTCCGACGGTGTGCTGCTCCCACTCCTCGGCCAGGATGATGCCGTCGTCGTCCAGTGCGGCCACCGACCCCGCCAGCACGGGCAACCGGGAGACGACCGCCAGCGCTGCCGGATCGGCCGCCCGGGCCTCGGACCGCACCACGTTGCCGTCGGGCTCGACCACCGACAGCGTGGTGGCCGCTGTCGCCGACACCACGACCCCCGGCACCGCGCGCAGCGCGTCCACCAGCCCGCCGGCGCCCGTTCCCCCGTACGCGCCCCCGTACGCACCCGCGCTTGCTCCCGTACCCGCGCCCGGGCCCGGTGAGATCACGTAGTCCGCACCGCTCCGGGCCCGTGCCTCGCCGGCCTTCGCCGTGCCCACCGTCTCTACCGCCCCCGCGAGCGAGCCCGCCAGCGCGACCGAGACCAGCACCGGTGCCGCGATCGCGCCGGTGCGTCGCAGGCCCGCCACGGCGTTCGCGCGCACCAGCCGCCCGCTGTACGAGGTCCAGCGGGCCGGCAGCCACGCCAGGGCGCGCAGCAGCGGAGGCGTGAGCACCGGCGCCAGCAGCCCGCAGGCGGAGACCAGCAGCATCGGCTGGGTGGTGTAGGTCTTGCGCCTGAGCAGATCTCCCGGGTCGGTGGCCAGGGCCAGCACCACCAGCACCGCGGTGGTGAGCAGCAGCCCCAGGCCCCACACCCACCGCCCGGCGGTCATCACGCCCTCGTCGACGTCCGCCTCGCGCAGCGCGTCCAGCGGCCCGAGCCGGCCGGCCCGGCGTGCGGCGGTGGCCACACCGGACAGCGCCACCAGCAGACCGGTCCAGAAGGCGGCGTGCAGCGGCCAGGCCGCCGTGCCGGGCGTGAATCCCGGCGGTGCCATCCCGACGTGCACCAGCCAGCGCGCCAGCAGCGGAGCGCCCACCCGGCCCACCGCGCACCCGACGCCGGAGGCGACCACCCCCAGCACCAGAGCCTCCGTCAGCACGGTGCGCCGGACCTGCCTGCGGGTCGCACCCGCCAGCCGCAGCAGCCCCAATTCCCGTCGTCGCTGCGCGACCGCGTACGAGAAGGTGGAGGCGACGACGAACGCCGACACGAAGCCGCTCACCCCGCCGGCGGTGCCGAGCACCGCGTTCAGGACGATCGCGTCCTCCCCGCGCGGCAGCGCGGCCGTCCCGGCCAGCCCGAGCGTCATCGCGGCCATCAGTGCGACCCCGAGCGTCAGCGCGACGAACGCCCCGATCAGCGACACCCAGCGGACTCTCAGCGACTTCACCGCGAGCCTCGTCATCCTCATGCTCATCCTCATTCGCATGCCTCAAGCCAACCGCCGCCGCGCCGCGGGCACACCAGCCCTGGACCCACCGCCCGGGGTAGGGCCGGCCCTACCGCGCGGGGCGGCCGGGAGCCCTAGGGTTGCCCCATCCGGAGTACAGCGGCCGGTTGCGGTCCCGGAGTTCGGACCCGAGTACGGAAGGGGCAGGCCCGAATGAGTTCCCGCACCGCCTGGCAGGCGCTGAGCCGCCCGGGCTTCCTGCGCTCCGCCTGGCCCTGGCGGGCAGCCGGGTACCTGCTGGCGAGCGGCGTGGCGGGGCTGCTGCTGAGCGTCGGCCTGCTGCTCTGCGTGACCGTCGCGGGTGTGCTCGCCGTCGTGCTGGTGGGCCTGCCCCTGCTGGCCGCGCTGGCGCTGGCCGGGGTGCCGTTCGCGGCGCTGGAACGGCGGCTGCTGAGGCTGGTCGACGACACGTCGCTCAGCGACCCGCACCGGATGCCCGCCCGGCCCGGCCTGGCGGCCTGGCTGCGCACCCGCTACCGCGAGCGGGCGACCTGGCGGGAGCTCGGCCACGCGGTGCTCGCGGCCTTCGTGCTCTGGCCGATCGACCTGGTGGCCGTCGGCTTCGCCCTGGTCGTCCCCGGCCAGTTGCTGGCCTCGCCGCTGCTGCTGGCGCTGGACGGGGAGCAGGTGAACGTCCTGAAGGTCTGGCAGGTCGACTCCCCGGACACCGCCGCCGCCCTGGCCGTCGCCGGTGCCGCACTGCTGCTCGCGCTGGCGTACCCGCTGACGGCGCTGGCGGCCGGCCGGGCGACGCTCACCAGGCTGCTCATCTCACCCGAGGGCGACGAGCAGCGGATCGGTGAACTGGTCAGCTCCCGCGCGCGGTTGGTGGACGCCTTCGAGGCGCAGCGGCGCCGGATCGAGCGCGACCTGCACGACGGCGCCCAACAGCGCCTGGTGGCCCTCGCCATGACCCTCGGCCTGGCCCGGCTCGACGCCCCGCCGGGCAGCCCACTCGCGGCGCAGCTCGCCGTCGCACACCGGGAGGCCGGCGAAGTGCTCGCCGAACTCAGGGAGTTGATCAACGGCATCCACCCCCGGGTGCTCACCGACCGTGGCCTGCCCGACGCCTGCGCCGACGTCGCGGACCGCTCACCCGTCCCGGTCGACGTCTCTTTCGATCTCCCGGGGCGGCTGCCGCCGCCGGTCGAGTCGGCCGGCTACTTCGCCGTGTCCGAGGCACTGGCCAACCTCGCCAAGCACAGCGGCGCCCGCACGGCCCGCGTCGACGGGCGCTACGCTGAAGGCCTCTTGACGATCGAGGTGTCCGACGACGGCTGCGGCGGCGCCGACCCGGCCGCCGGCAGTGGCCTCACCGGACTGGCCGACCGGGTGTCGGTGCTGGACGGCGCCCTGACGGTGAGCAGTCCGCCCGGAGGCCCGACCCTGTTGCGCGTGGAGATCCCTTGCATCCCGATACGTCGAACCGGCTCCGCGTAGTCCTCGCCGAGGACGGCGTCCTGCTCCGCGAGGGCCTGATCGGCCTGTTGGCCCGCTTCGGCCACCAGGTCGTGGCGGCGGTCGGCGACGCCGACGCGCTGCGGGCGGCCGTCGCCGAGCACGCCCCGGACATCGTCGTCACCGACGTCCGGATGCCCCCGGGCCAGAGCGACGAGGGCCTGCGGGCGGCGGTCGCGCTGCGCCAGGAGCACCCGGGCCTGCCGGTGGTGGTGCTGAGCCAGTACGTCCAACGCTCCTACGCCGCCGAACTGCTGGACTCCGGGGACGGCTCCGCCGTCGGCTACCTGCTCAAGGACCGGATCGGCCAGGTCGAGGACTTCCTCGCGGCGATCGCCGCGGTGGCCGGCGGCGGCACGGTGGTCGATCCGGAGGTGGTCCGTCAACTCCTGCGCCGTCGCCGTGATCCGCTGCAACGCCTCACCCCGCGCGAGCGCGAGGTGCTCGCGCTGATGGCCGAGGGCCGCTCCAACGCGTCGATCTGCCGCGAACTGGGGGTGTCGGAGGCCGCGGTGGGCAAGCACATCGGCAACATCCTGATGAAGCTTGACCTGCCGCCCGCCGAGGACACCCACCGCCGGGTGCTGGCCGTACTGGAGTACCTCCGCGGCTGACCGGTGCCGCCTCGCGGCGAGCCCCACCCTTCCAAGCGCGTTCAGCACGCCGGGCGCCTGCTCGGCGGCGCTGCGGCCCCGGCTCTGCGGCAGGCGCGGCGAGGAGCCCGTCACGATCGGCGCAGGCACCAGGTACAGGTCACGGGGCGCGTTCGGATGGCTCATGCCTGCCCGGTCACGGCCAGCGGGACGCCTACTGCGGGGCGACCCCGGCGGCATCGGCGCGAACCCGGGTGAGCAGGCAGGTCGTACTGCCGTCGTCCTCCTTGATGTCACGGACGTGCCGGAAGCCGATCTTGCCCAGCAACGCCAACGAGGCGAGATTCGACTCCGCAACCGTCGCGTGCACCTCGGCCAGTCCCAGGGCGGTGAAGCCGTGGTCGACGATCGCGTCCGCCAGTTCGGTGCCCAGGCCGCGGCCCCACGCCTCCACGGCCAGCGCGTAGATGAGCTCGAAGCCGTCGACCTCCGTGGCGGGCTTGATCTCGGCGTGACCCACGAGACGACCGTTGTGCCGAACGGCCCAGACGTCGAACCGGTCAAGGCGTACACCTTCGTGAAGATGCGACCGAACAGGGCCCGATCCTCGGCCTCGGACTGCGGGCCGTCGCCCATCCACCGGGACACCTTCGTGTCCTGAAACAGCGTCACGAAGTCTTCTTCGTCCGCAGGGACGTACGGTTCGAGCAGCAGGCGCTCGGTACGCAGAGTCGGGGTCATGCCGGGCGACGGTACTCGCACGCCATTCGCCCGGCAACCGCTTTTGGGCAGTTCACGGCACCGATGGCCACCGCCATCGCGCCGCCCCACCCGCGGCGGCCGCACCGCGGGCTCGCGAAGGACCGACTACCCGGCCGAGGACCCGGGACGGGCTGCTCGGCGCAGGGACTTCGCGAGCCAGTGGTCGACGTGAGGGTCGTCGTTGAACGCGGGTACCTCCTCGTAGCCGTGCCGGGAGTACATCCGGCGGGCCTCGACCAGGTCGTCGCGGGTGTCAAGGCGCATCCGGGTCACTCCGAGCTCGCGGGCCCGGGCCTCCAGCTCGTGGAGGAGCAGCGAGCCGATGCCCTGCCCGCGGGCGGCCGGGGCGGTGTACACCCGGCGGACCTCGGCGGTGTCGGGCGGCAGCAGGAGCATGCCGGCGCAGGCGACCGCGGCCTCGCCCTGCCGCGCCACCAGGAAGACGCCGTGCGGCGGGGCGAGGCCGTCGTCGGGGGCGTTGTCCAGGGCGGTGTCGATCTCGGCGTCGGTGGCGCGGCGGCCGTGGGCCCGGCTGAGGATGTCCTCGAAGTACTCCCGGATCAGCCCGCTCGCCTGCGCGCACTCGGGGGACACGGCGGCGACGGTGACGGCGACGGCATGCGAAGACTGGATCATGCGACCAGTCTCGCCGGTGACCGACCGTCACCGGGAGCGGGGTACGCGCGAGAGCCGAGCCCTCGCGGCACCGTACGTGCGGCGCGCCGGCCGCCGCTGGTCCTCCCACCCGACCGGAGCGGGCACAGGATGTCGGGTACGGCAGGGTGGGCCCTTCCTAGGGTTGGTGATCAAAGGGAAGGAGGCCGGGGTGCTGGAGCTGCTGAACCGGGCCATGGAGCACATCGAGGACCGCCTCGACCAGGACATCGATGCGGCCGAGCTGGCGCGGATCGCGGTGACGTCGGAGTACCACTTCCGGCGGCTGTTCTCCGCGCTGGCCGGGATGCCGCTGTCGGAGTACATCCGGCGCCGGCGGCTGACCGTCGCGGGCGCCGAGGTGCTGGCGGGGGAGCGGACCTTGCTGGAGGTCGCGGTGCGCTACGGCTACACCTCGGGGGAGGCGTTCGCGCGGGCGTTCCGCGCGGTGCACGGCGTCGGCCCCGGCGAGGCCAGGCGGACCGGTGCCGCTCTGCGCTCACAGCCCCGGATGTCCTTCCGCCTCATCATCGAAGGGAGCACCACCATGCGATACCGGATCGTGGAGAAGGACCAGTTCAACGTGGTCGGCAAGCGGGCGCGCGTGCCGCTCGTCCACGAGGGGGTGAACCCGGCCATCGCCGCGCACATCATGGGCGTCGGACCGGAGACCGTGCAGCGGATGGCGAGCCTGTCCGACCAGCAGCCGGAGGGCATCCTCTCGGTGGTCGAGCACCTCGGGGACAGCCGGGAGGAGGGCGTCGAACTCGACTACTACCACGCGGTGGTGACCGGCTCCGCCGCGCCCGAGGACCTCGACGTCCTCGCCGTCCCGGCGGGCACCTGGGCCGTCTTCGAGAACACCGGGCCCTACCCGCAGGCGCTCCAGCACCTGTGGCGGGACGTGTACACGCAGTGGTTCCCGTCCAACCCGTACGCCAGCCGGCCGGGCCCCGAGATCCTCCGGACCCGGCCCTCGCAGGACGGCACGGAGGCGGACAGCCAGCTGTGGATCCCGGTGGAGCGCACCGGGGCCTGACCCGCCGGCCCTTCCGGGCGGTGCGGCCCTTCCGGGCGGCATGACCGCCCGGAAGGGTGCGTGTCCCGCCGGGTCGGGGCGGCACCGGACGTCAGGGCCGCCGTCGAGCGGGGCGACTGCGGTGTGCGGGCCGCTCAGCGCGGAGCGTCCTTGTCGGGGGTGCGGTGGCGGACGGTGTTCTGGGATTCGACGTACTTCAGCATGAGGCGGGCGAAGTCCAGGCGTTCGCGTTCGGTCCAGTCCGCGGTGATGTACTCGAAGGCGGAGCGCTGGTGCCGGCGGAAGCGGGTCATCAGGTCCCTGCCCTCGGGGCTGAGGTGAAGGACCGTGCGGCGGCCGTCCTGCTGGGAGGCGGAGCGGACGAGGTAGCCCGCGGAGATGCTGTCGGACACCATGCGGCTGGCCACCGAGGGGTCCACGCCCAGGTGTTCGGCCACCGCGCCGACGGTCACCTCCCGGTCGTCGTCCTGTTCGGCCTCGAGGATGATGTTGAGGACCAGCGTGCGGCTCAGGTCCTTCTGGGAGATCGGGTTCTCGACCTCCAGGAGTGAGGAGCGGCGCAGCTTCCCGAATGCCGGGCCGACGGCGTTCAGCAGGTCATCGGCCGTTCTCGGCTCGTGCTTCGTCATGCCCTGATCGTACCTAGGTGACTCCCTGAAGGCATGTGTTGACATGCAAACGTGTGCATGTAAGCATGCATATGTCTTCAGCGATACTTCAGTAACGAACGGAGCCTCCCATGACCATCCTCATCACCGGTGCCCGCGGCAAGGTCGGCCAGGCGGTCATCAGCCGCCTGCACACCGCCGGCCGCACCCTCCGCGCAGCCAGCGCCAACCCGGCCGAACTCGCCGTCCCGGCCGGCGTCGAGGTCGCCGAGCTGGCCCTCGACCGGCCCGAGACCTTCGACGCCGCCCTCCGCGGGGTCCGCCAGGTCTTCCTCTACCCCCAGCCCGCCGGCATCCACGACCTGATCAAGGCCGCCGAAGCCGCCGGCGTCGAGCACGTCGTCCTGCTGTCCTCGTCCTCCGTCCTCGGCCCCGACGCCGAGAACGACCCGCTCGCGAGCCACAGCCTCCGGGTCGAGCGCGCCCTCGCCGACTCCGAGCTCGCCTGCACCTTCCTGCGCCCGGACGCCTTCGCCAGCAACTCCCTCGGCTGGGCCTACTTCATCGGCCGGTCGATGCCGGTTCAGCTCGCCTACCCGGACGCGCAGATCGCGCCCATCCACCCCGAGGACATCGCCGACATCGCCGTCGAGGCGCTCACCGGCGAGACCCTCACCGGCCGTTCGGTCACCCTGACCGGCGCCGAGTCGCTCACCTTCCGCGAGCAGCTCGCCCTCCTCGCGGACGCCATCGGCCGTGAGATCCCGGTCGAGCACATCACCCGCACGCAGGCGGAGCAGCAGATGGGCAACCACATGCCCGCCCACATGGTCTCCTCGCTGCTGGACCTGTGGGAAGCCGCCGACCACGTCCCCGCGGCCATCGCCGACACCACCGAGACGCTCCTCGGCCGGCCCGCCCGCACCTTCCGGCAGTGGGCCCGCGAGAACGTCGCCGCCTTCACCGGGCACTGACGGGACGCGCTCCACCGCAGGCGCGCCCACCGCACGTGCTCGACCGCAGGCACGTTCCACCGCAGACGCACCCCACCTCAGAAGGAAGAGGGCATGAAGCCCATCGGCTACTGGCTCAGCCGTACCGACCAGGCCCTCACCGGCTACATGGACGGCATGCTGGCCGAGTTCGGCCTGACCCGGCTCGCCTGGCAGGTACTCAACGTCGTCGAGGACGACCCGCAGGCCACCGACGCGCGCGTGCTGACGGCCCTGGCGGCCAACGCCACCGCGCCCCGCCTGGCCGCCGCCATCGAGACGGTCGTCGCCGGTGGCTGGGTGACGCGCCCGGAGCCGGCCCGCCTCGCCCTGACCGACGACGGCCGCGCCCGCCTCGCCGAGGCCGCCGGACGCGTCAACGCCTTCCGTGACCTGTCGACGGCCGGTATCACCCAGGAGGAGTACCGCACCGCGGTCACCGTCCTGGAACGGATGACCCGCAATCTGGAGATCGCGGCAGCGGAGCAGGGTCGCGCACGCCCTGACCGTTGACCGGCGTCCCCTCCGGGCCTCCCGTCCCTCCCGGGCCCCGCGAGCCGATGGAGGCCGACCATCGCGGCAGCGAGGGTTGCGTGGAACCGGCACGTACGCATGCCCACCTCGCCGCGGGCGGCCTGCCCGCCGGGCCGAGGCGACCACGAGGGCGCCGGGTCGGGCACGGCCGGCCGGCCGTATGCTGCGGGCATGGTGACGTTGGAGCGGCTTCGGGGCGACCACGCGATTGCGCTGTTGGCTTTCGAGCGGGAGAACAGGGAGTACTTCGCACGGTCCGTCCCGGACCGGGGCGACGACTACTTCGCCGAGTTCGCCGCCCGTCATGGTGCGCTGCTCGCCGAGCAGGCGACCGGTGTGATCCACTTCCACGTCATCGTCGACGACCAGGGCGACCTGGTGGGCCGCATCAACCTCGTCGACGTCGAGAACGGAACCGCTGAACTCGGCTACCGGATCGGCGAGCGCGCCGCCGGGCGGGGCCTCGCGACGGCCGCGGTCGGCCGGCTGTGCCACCTCGCCGCCGGCGCCTACGGGCTCGCCGCCCTCAGGGCCCGCACCACCCGCGACAACCCGGCGTCCGCGGCCGTGCTCGAACGCAACCGCTTCACCGCCGTCGAGGACATCGTCCTGGACGGTCGCCCCGGGACCCGCTACGAACGGGCACTCGGCGCTCCCAGCTGACGAGCCGTCATGGCCGTTGCGCCGGCCCGGACCCAGCCCGGACCCGGCCCCGGCGCGGGGCGCAGGGCCGGGCGTCGACGCGGGTCAGCGAGTGGCGCTCGAATCGCCGGCCGGCGTGCATGGCGTGGGAGTGGCATCGTGGTGGCCGCCGAGCCAGAGCCCGAGGAGAAGGCCGGCGACGGCAAGGACCTTGTGCCGGTTCTGCTTCCACCACGAAGGTGATCCGGCTGCCATGAAGCGCAGCTGCGTGTACTCCGGATGCTCCCTGGCCGGTACGTCCTTGAACAGTCCCATCTCTGGCGAACCTCCTTTCACATCAGGGGGTTCATGACCATACGCCCCACTGTGTCTTGATCGCCGGGAATTTCGCCCGCTTCTCCTCGTTCGCGCCCGTCGGTCCTTGGGTGGGGGGTGAGTTGACGAGCTTGCCGTGCTCGGGGACGGCGAACGAGAGCTCGGACGGCGGCGTGTCCGCCGAGCCGGGTGCGCGAGGCTCGTTCGAGGGGATCCCGCCCCTGGCCCGACGGGGGTGCGGGTGCATTCCATTCGGCCTGCCCTCTTGATCGGCAAGTACCGACCGGGAACCTGGAGAACCCCCTGAGTCCGGCGGTCGCGTACGTGCGGCTTCGTCTACCGCTTCCGGTAGCGCCCGGCGCCGTCGTACGGCCTTTGCCGTGTGGTCAGGTGGTCAAGCGGTCCGATGCTCCGATGTTCGGGCGATCAGGGTGAGGATTCAGGCGGGCGCCGTGCTGCGGCAGGACGTCCGGTCGGCGGTGACGACCGCATCGAGCAGGCCGGGGAAGGCCTCTTCGCTGTCGTCGCGCCGCAGAGTGTTCATCCGCGAGGTGCCGACGTAGTACTGCCGGATCAGACCGGCCTCGCGCAGGATCCGGAAGTGGTGCGTGGCTGTGGACTTGCTCACGGGGAGGACCCCGCCGGCGCCGGGACGCCTGCGGGGAGGGCGAGAACGCCGAACGCGGTGCCCGCCGGTGGGTCGGCGGGCACCGCGTCAGTGCGTCACCGCGCGCTGCGTCACATGCAGGCGCGCGAGGACCAGTGGCTGCACCAGAGCGACTCGACGATCGACTCGGACTCCTCGTGCAGACCCTGCAGGTCGAGGATGAAAGCCATGACACACCTCTTTCTCATCGGGGCGGATTCCCGGTCGGGATCCGGTGGTGCTGTGTTCACCGCGGCAGCGAGGCTCCGCGGTGGTCCAGGAGGGGAAGGGCGGTGCCCTTCCGGGTCGACGCCGCGTGCAGCGCCAGGAGGACACCGGCCGAGCCGGTGGCCAGGTCGGTGGAGAGCCGGTAGAGCTGGTGGCCCGGTACGGCGGCGCGGTCCTGATGACGGACCAGGTGCCAGGAGAGCCGCTCGACCTGCTGATCCAGCTGCGGGGAGTCGCCGGCGGCGAGGGCGCAGATCAGGCCGGCCCGGCCGTCGAAGAGCCCGGGCATCAGGAAGAACTCGGCCGCGCAGGCGTGGTCCAGCTGCTCGGCGGCCTCGGTGAAGTGCGGGTCCTGACGGTGGCGGAGCAGGGCGCGGACGGCGATCACCGCGCCCGCCGAGCCGGCGCCGAGGTAGGCGATGGACTGGTTGTCCTGGGTGAGCAGCAGGCTCCTGCCGTCCAGCCGGGAGGCGGCGAGGTCGCGGGCCAGGGCGGCTTCGGCCGCGTCCAGCCAGCGCGGCTCGCCGGTGTGTTCGTACAGGCGGACCAGGAAGAGGGCCAGCCCCGAGCCGCCGTGCAGCAGGCCGACGCGGCCCCTGCCCAGCGGTGGCCCGCCGGCGGTGGTGAGCTGTTCGCCGATGGCGAGTGCCTCGGCGGCCAGCGCGGGATCGTCGTGGCGGTCGGCGAAGTGCAGCAGGTTGAGGCCGATGCCCGCCAGTCCGCCGGCCAGGTCCGCCCCGAAGACACCGAGTTGCCGGCGGTGCCGGGTGAGGTCGCGGGCGAGGGCGAGGACCTCCAGGGCCTCGCCGGTACGGCCGGCCTGGTCGAGGGCCAGGGCCGCGCCGTGCAGGCCGTCGTAGAGACCGGGGCGCACCACCTTGGGATCGCGGGCGGCGCGCAGCAGCCAGTCGATGTGCTCGGCGGGTACGGGGTAGCCGGTGGCGGTGAGGGCGTAGATCACCCCGGCCGCGCCGTGGGCGAGGTCGATGCCGCCGCGGTTGAACTGTTCCGGATCGCCCGGGTGGAGGCGGTCGGTGCGCGAGGGCGTGGCGGCGGCCAGGATGCCCTCGGCGAGTTCGTCCATCACACGGCGCCAGTCGGCGGGCATGGACGGGATGTCGAGCGGTCGGCCGGTGCCGGTACGTTCGGTGGTGCCGGGCGGCAGGGTGCCGCCCGTGGCGGCGGACAGGTCGCGTACCAGCTCCTCGGCCCAGCCGGTGGGCAGCGCGAAGCGCTCGGCGGCGGCCTCGGCGAGGTGGGCGGCCTTGGCGGAGTCCAGATCGATCAGGAAGGTGAGCGGGAGGAAGAGGAACAGGCGCATGCAGGCGAGCGCGTAGTCGTCGATCGCCCGGCCGGTCCGGGCGGCCGGGGAGATGAAGCCCGGCGCGCCGAACCCCGGCGGGGTGCCGCCGTCGAGGTCGAAGGCGAGCTCGAAGTCGACCAGCGCCAGGCGCCCGTCCGGCCGGACCATCACATTGCCCGGGTGCAGGTCCCCGAAGACGATGCCGCGCTCGTGCAGGGTCCGCAGCATGGTGGTCAACTGCTCGGCGAAGTCCAGCGCCGTGGCGGCGTAATCGGCGAGCGCGGCATCGGCCGGCTCGGTGCTCAGCAGCGGGTGGCGGCCCGTGAAGAGGTGCCGTTCCAGCCGCTCGCCCTCGATGAACTCCTCGACCAGGTACTCGTGTTCCCAGACTTTCAGGTGCGCGAGGATCTGCGGCACGAAGTCCAGCCCGGCGAGGCGGCGCAGCACCTCGCCCTCGCGGTGCAGCCGCTGGACGGCATCCGCACCGTACTGGTCGAGACCGGCCAGCGGCCGGGCCTCACGCAGCACGACCACCCGGCCGTCGCGACGGTCCCTGGCCTTGTAGACACCGCCGCCGTTGGAGAAGTGCAGTGCCCGCTCGATCTCGTACGGGAAGTCCTCGGGGGCGGCCTGGGCCGCCCGGGCGTCGATCTGCTCGGTCAGGAAGTCCGGGACGTCCACCCAGTCGGGCACCGAGAACACCGGTCGGCGCAGGTCGGGTACCAGGGTGCCGGTGGCGTCGCGCAGCGCGGAGACCGTCTGGCCCTGCTCGTTGAGGCAGTACAGCTGACGGAAGGCGCCGTACCGGACGTAGAGCAGGCTGTCCCGCCAGCGCAGGTCGCTGAGAATGTACGGGCCGTGCCGGCCGGCCAGCAGCGGGGTCAGGCCGTCCAGGATGCGATGCAGTTCGTGTACGTCGCGTGGATAGATGGTCAGCAGCTTTCCGCTGGAACCGCGCGGCGCGTATTTCGAGTTCGCCTTGAGTACGGTTTGTGGGCTGTCCAGGAACTTCACGCTGAGCTGCTCGGTGCGACAGTATTCCAGGACGGTCTCGATGATTTCCAGCGCCTCGTCCGGGGCGCCGGAGACATGGACCTTCCAGCCCTGCTCGGGGAGCGTGGTGCCGTCCGGGTGCAGGTAGACCCAGACGGTGTCCCGGCTGCGCTGCCACCCGGCGGGCACCGGGCGGATGGCGGGCGGGTACAGGTCGGGCACGTCGTCGCCGGAGCCGGGGCGGTCGTAGAAGGCCGGGTCCGCCTGGCAGAACTGGCCGTAGTCCGATGGACGCACCTCGGGGATCCCCTTCACGCTCTCGACGGCCCGTGCGGAGTGCGCCCGGCCGTATTCCCGTGCCGAGCTGTCCGGCTCGGCGTGGGAAATGTATATCCGGGATCCGGAGGCCTGCTCAAGCCTTGCGGGAACAATTCCGGCGTGTTACGTGCGTGGCAGCCGGTGGCAATTCTGTCCGAATTGACGGCATTTCATGTTGGCCGAGAATCGGTGAACTCCCGATCAGGTGCGGTCCGTGGGTCGGGAGGGCCCACCGGGGTGCCGACCTGCGGGAACGGTGCCCGGCGCGGCCGCGAGGAGCGTGCCCGGCGGCCCGTCCCGGGCGCGCGGCATCGGCTTTCGGCCAACTCGGCGGGCGGGGGAATGTCGCTCCGGCTGCCCCGCGATTGCCGGCCGGTTGCCGGTTGCCGGTTGCCGGTTGCCGGGGCGGTCGGTGGTGTGCGTAGAAGGTCGAGGCCGAGAGCGACGGCTGCGCGCATCACGGTCGCCGCCCGGGGTGCCGGGCCGGTTGGGGCCGTCGGTCAGGAGGGGGTGGGTGCCTCCTCGGCGTGGCGGGTGAGGCCCGCTCGTACGGCGATGTCCAGGGTGGGTGCCGGGAGGAGTGGCGGGCGCTCGTCGTAGCCCGCGCCGGCGGCGGACCGCGGCGTCCAGGGGATCGGTACCCGTGGGGCAATCTTGCCCTCATGGTAAAAGTACTCTTGAGAGATCTGTTGTACCGTGCGTAAGTTATGCGTGTTGGAAAGTTCGTCCGAACCGACCATTGGTCGATTGCCATCCGGGGCGCCGGTCCGGGCCCGTTCCGACGGTCAAGCCCAGCCTGCTTGCCGCCGACCCCCGCTGACGCTCCGTCAGCATGCACGCCCCGTCACGTACCAGTCTTTCAATCCTCAGGAGATCCTTGAACGTCACCGCCTCCACCCTCTCCCTGACCGTCGCCGACGTGGACGCCTCCCGCGACTTCCTCACCACCCACCTCGGGTACCGGCTGGCCATGGCCGACGACGGCTTCGCCTCCCTGACCCGGGAGGACGCCGCCGTCGACGTCGTGCTGCTCCGCCGGGGTATCGAGGTCCTCCCCGCAGAGCAGCGCGATCAGCGGGCTGCCGGCCTGATCCTGGCGCTCACGGTCACCGACCTCGCGGCGGAAGAGGCCAGGTTGCGTGCCGCGGGCGCCCCGATCACCATGCCGCTGCGTGAAGAGCCGTGGGGTGAGCGGCTGTTCCAGCTGACCGACCCCAACGGCGTCGTCATCCAGCTCGTCGAGTGGGCCACGCCCACCGACCCCGCTCTCAGCACCGAAGAGGAGACCGCCGTGCACGTGATCACCCCCTCGCCGGAGAACGTCACCGTCTCTCCCAACGCGACCATGACCGGTCTGGCCGCCCCCAGCCGGGGAAGCTCCGAACTCAGCACCTGGAAGGTCGCGATGGAGGCGGGCGCCAGCGGTCCCGAGCACGCCGTCAGCCGCGAGCAGGTCTGGACGGTCACCGCCGGGGTCGTGGAGGTGACCTGCGCCGGCCGCACCGAGAAGGTCGCGGCCGGCCAAACCCTGGTCCTTCCGCCGGACGCGGTCCGCCGGATCCACGCCCCCGAGGCGGCCGAGGCACACGTCGCCATGCGGGCCGACGGCGTCGTCACCGTCCCCGGCACCGAAGGCACCCGCGTGCTGCCCTGGGCCCAGTAGCACCACGTCGGCCGCCACCTCGCGGCCGTGGGGGCGGCGGCCCGCGCTCGTGATCCGCCGGCGCTCCTGGTGCCGCACGCCCGGGCCGCACATGCGGCACATCAACGACGCGCTGGGCTACCGGCCGACGCACACGGCCCACGCGTACCAGCTCAGCCTGGAGGGCGTGCCCGCAGGGAGCGGCCGGCCACACCCGCCACGGGGTGTGGCCGGCCGCTCCGGCGTGCGGATCCCTCGCGGTGGTCAGGTGCAGGCGTGCGACCTGACGCTCGGGCATACCCTGGTGCGATGATCATCTCCCTGCCGCCGGCGAGTTCCGCGCCTACCTGTTCGACTGCGACGGCACCATCGCCGACTCCATGCCTCTTCACTACATCGCGTGGAAACAGGCCCTCGACGAGTGGGGTTGTGAGTTCCCCGAAGACCTCTTCTATGCCTGGGGAGGCCGGCCTGTGGCCGACATCATCGCGTCGCTCAACGAGCGCCAAGGGCTGGACATGCCGGTGGAAGCCGTCGCGCTCCGCAGGGAACGTCTCTATCGCGGGCTCCTGCCGCAACTCACCGCTGTCCCCGAAGTTCTGCAGCACATCGAGCACGCGCACCAGCGCGTCCCCTTCGCCGTCGTCTCCGGCAGCACCCGCGACTCCGTCACGGCCTCACTGACAACACTCGGCCTGCTCGACAGGTTCGACGTACTGGTCTGCGCCGGCGACTACACGAAGGCCAAGCCCGACCCGGAGGGATTCCTGCTCGCAGCCCAGCTCCTCGGCGTCCCACCACAGTCCTGCCTCGTCTTCGAGGACACGGACATGGGGATCCAAGCCGCCACGGCAGCAGGCATGGCTGCCGTGCGCGTCCCGCAGCCCTGGCAACGCTGAGGGCCACGCCCGACCCCCGAAGGACTTCCGGAGAACGGCCGCCCAAGGAGGGCGCGTCCTCGCGAGCGACGCCTACGCCCGGTGGCGGCGCCGGGCGTAGGCGATCGTGAGGGCGGCGACCAGCGGGCCCCAGGCCAGCAGTGGGGCGTAGCAGAGGTCCATCACCAGGCCGGCCGTACCGTGCGGGAAGTCGGGGTTGTCCAGCGGTCCCGGCACCAGGGTGACCGCCGCGCACAGCCCGGTCACCGCGACCGCCCCCACGGTGGCGGGTACGACCACGGCCAGGGGCGGGATGCGGCGGCCGCCCAATCGCGGTACCCAGGACGGGACCTGTTCGCCCCAGGGCCTCACCAAGCCCAGTGTCAGGCAGGCGGCCGCCTGTGAGGCCACCGACAGGATCAGCACGTAGACCGTGATCGACGTTCCCGTGTACAGCTCGCCCAGTCGGCCGGTGAAGCCGACGTCGACCCCGAAGCCGAGTGCGAGCCGCCACCCGCACGAGGGCACGGTGCAGAGCACCGTGGCCCAGGCCGCCAGGACGGACCATCGAGGGGTGGTGGCTGTCCGGTCGGCGTGGGACGGGAACTGAGTGGCCATCGGAGGCTCCGTGGGTGGGTGAGGCGGACCGACTGCTCGACGATGCCACCGGTCAGCGGGCGCCGGCATCGCCCGCTCGGCCGGAGCGGCCTCCCCCACGCGGGGGACTCGTACCTCAACCCGGCCGGGTCGGCCGACACCCACAACCGTCCCGGCCCCGCCTCGCCCCCCGTTCAGCCCTGGCTCAAACGAGCGGGCCCGGCGTCGGGCGACGGCGCCCGGCCCTCGGCGACGACGGAGGCGATGCCGTCGAGCAGCCGCCCCAGGCCGTACTCGAACAGCGACTGGATGCTGATGTCGACGCCGGGCCGCCGCCTGATGGCGGCGAAGGTGGGGAACAACCCGCCGGCCAGCAGGGCCGTCATGGTGTCCTCCTGGGCTTCGAGCCATTCCTCGCCGCCGACGCCGGTGTCCCGGGCGGCTTGCTCCTCGGCCTCCAGATCGGCCGCCGTACCGCGGACGTAGCCGAACAGGGTGATGGCCGAGTGCAGCACGGTGTCGTCGTCGAGGCCGAGCCCGTCGAGGGCGCGCAGGGCCCATTCGATGTGCAGCATCCCGTGGGGGACCAGCAGGGGCCTGCTGAGGCTCATCGCCCGGGCCAGCCACGGATGCTCGCGGTAGAGCCGCCACTGGGTCCCGGCGGAGAATTCGAGCTGCGCTCGCCAGCCGTCCCGGGGCTCGGGCAGGGGCGCCTCGGCGAAGGCCGCGTCGGCCATGAGGGCGACGAGCTCGTCCTTGTTCCGCACGTGGCGGTAGAGCGACATGGTCGCCACGTCCAAGTCGGTGGCGATGCGCCGCATGGTCAGCGCGACCAGGCCCTCGGCGTCGGCGATCCGGATCGCGGCCCGCACGATGCGGGTGCGGACGGTGTCGTCGGGGTTGCCTGCCGCCCCCACACGGGCCGCGCCCGCTGCGTCGGCCGTCGGCCGCCCGGTGCGGCCGGGCCGTCCCTGCCGCGCGGGCACGGCGGGGCTGACCACCGTCCCCACCCCGGGAACGGCCTGCACCAGACCTTCCTGACGCAGCGTCGTGAGCACCTTGGTCGCGGTGGCGATGGCCACGCCCCAGCGCTGCGCGATCTGGCGGGTGGACGGGACCCGCGCGCCGGGACGCAGTTCGCCGGCGTCGATGCGTCGGCGGATCTCGGCGGCGATGCGGGCGTACGGCGGCTGGTCGGTCATGGCGGACTCCTCTGCGTACTAGTGCGCCAAGCCTAGTGGACTAGTGCACTTCTTCCTCGCCTCCCATTGTTTGCAGTGCTACTCGATGAATACGTTGTACGCATCGCAGGCAACGTACAAGGGAGATCTCATGAACGTCCTCATCTCGGGCGCCAGCGTCGCCGGCCCCGCCCTGGCCTACTGGCTGCGCCGGCACGGCTTCACCGTCACCGTCGTGGAGCGGGCCGCGCAGTTGCGTGACGGCGGCTACGCGGTCGACTTCCGCGGCGAGGCACTGGACGTGCTCGACCGGATGGGCCTGCTGGAGGAGGTCTGCGCGCTCGACACCCACATGGGTGACGCGGCGCTGATGGACGGCGAGGGCGAGCAGTACGCGACGCTCCCGGCGGTGATCTTCGCGGGCGATCTGGAGATCCTCAAGGGTGATCTGACCCGCCTGCTCCACGAGGCCACCCGTGACGACGTCGAGTATGTCTTCGGGGACTCCATCGCGGCCCTGGAGCAGGACGACACCGGCGTGCACGTGACCTTCGTGCACGGCGAGCCGCGTACCTTCGACCTGGTGGTCGGCGCGGACGGCCTGCACTCGCACACCCGGGCGCTCGCCTTCGGCCCCGAGGAGCGGTTCATCCGTCACCTGGGCATCTACACCGCGATCTTCAGCCTGGACAACTACCTCGGCCTGCAGAACACCGGCCAGCTCTACAGTGTGCCGGGCCTGGCGGCCAACATCTTCAGCGCCCGCGACAACACCGAGGCCAGGGCCGCCCTGCACTTCGCGTCCGACCCGCTGGACTACGACCGGCGCGACGTCGCACAGCAGCGGCGCATCGTGGCCGAGCGCTTCGCCGGCGAGGGCTGGCAGGTGCCGCGACTGCTGTGGGAGGCCGCCCGGGCGCAGGACTTCTACTTCGACGCCAACGCCCAGGTGGAGATGGACCGCTGGTCCACGGGCCGGGTGGTTCTGCTGGGCGACGCGGGCTACTGCTCGGCACCGACCTCCGGCCGGGGCACCTCGCAGGCCCTGATCGGCGCCTACGTCCTGGCCGGCGAGCTGGCCGCGGCCGGTGGCGAGCACACCGCCGCGTTCGAGGCCTACGAGCGCGAGATGCGCGGCTACGTCACCGAGCACCAGCAGGCCGGCCGCGAGGGGGCGGAGCGGTTCTTCATGGGGACTCCCACCCAGGAGATGCTCGACATGATCGCGGCGAACACCCCTGAGAAGGCCCGGGCCCAGGTCGTCGGGCTGGGGGACTACCGGCCCGCCGCCCACCTCGGCCGGCCGGGCGCGGTGTGAGGCGGCTGAGACCGCGACGTCGGGTGCCGGCCCGGGGCGAGCGCGGACGCGCCCGGCCCGGGCCGGCGGGGTGATCAGGTGTGGTGGTCAGGGGCGGTGCTTCTTGTGGGCCGCCTTCCCAGGGTTGGTGATCACCAGACCGCCGCCGAGGGGTGGCTCCTCCCAGCGGGCGAGGGCCTTCTTGTTCCCGGCTGTCAGGATGTCGAATGCGGCTCGATACCGCTCCTGGGTCATTCCGAGCATCTGGGCGAGGTCGTGCGTTGCGTCGCGGACCTTGGCCTTCGCCCTTGCGTCGAGCAGCCCCAGGAGGGTCACGGCGTCGGCGTTGTCGGCGGCCCAGTCGGGCAGTGCGGCCACGGCGGGTGCGGATGCGCCCGCAGGGGCGGGGGCGGGTTCCGGTACGGCGACCGGCTCGGGACGGACGTAGGCGGCAGCACGTTGGGCGGCGTCGTTGCGGTACCTCTCCAGGGCGGCCTCGATCAGCTGCCCGTAGGCGCCGTCCTCGTGGTAGCCGGGTTCGCCGCTGAGCGGATGGGTGGGGCGGGACAGCGGGTCGTAGGGGACGCCGAAGTTCCGCGCCATGTCCATCACGAAGTGGAAGCGGTGGATGTCCGTGATGTCCCGGCGGTAGTCGGTGTACCAGAACGCGAACAGGGCGTAGGCCAGGGTCTTCTTGGTGGCCACGTCGGCATTCGCGGTGTGCGCGAGCCTGATCAGCTTGCCGGTGGTCCGCGACGGTCCGAGGGACACGGGGTAGCCGAGCCGGCCGGCGGTCCGCACGTGCGGGTTCTGCTGGTTGGGGGTGTTCTCCTTCCCGCGGAAGGGCTCTCCCGGGCCGCGCGACTGGACGGGTTCCCGGCTCAGTGCGGGCACGAAGGAGCTGGTGTCGAGGTGCTGGTCCAGGAAGGTCCAGCCCGGGAGGTGCGCCTCCGCGACGTCGTCCGGGGCCCCCGGGAGTACGTAGCCCTCGAATTCCTGATCGGACACGTTGACGTGCGACCGCAGCGCCTCCTCCTTGTACATGAGCTCGGCCACGTCGTGAACGGCCGCGACGAGGGTGGCGAAGGACTTCCCCTCGGGGTCGGCGAGGACGTTCGCGACCGTCTCGTTGAAGTCGACGTAGGGCAGGTAGAGGCGCTGCCTGTCCTGCGGGGGAACGTCGGCGGGGCGACGGGCGAGCTGAGCGCGCAGTCCCACGGTCTGCTGCTCGTGCTGCTGGAGCCAGGTGGCGAGGTCCGTACGGACGAAGTTCTCCATCCGGGCGCGGATCAGCTCGTCCCCGCGGACATGCGCGGCGAGACTCCTCTCGACCTCGATCATCGGCAGGGACTTCACCCGGTCGAGGACCGCCGAGGCGGCGTCCTGCTCATTGTCGTACCAGCGGGTCATGGCGTCCGGGGCGTCCGTCGGCCGACCGGTCCCGTCCGCGGGCGGGTTCTGCGGCGCGCGTGTGTTGATCCACTCGTCGATGACGTGGATGATCGCCGGCCGTAGCGCCGGATCCGTCCAGCGACGCGTGAGCGGTGAAGCGGTGCCGAGCCCGGTCTCGATCTGTGCGTGGACGGCTTCGGCCTGGCCTTCTCCTACGGCGGTCTTGCTCCTGACGTGCAGGACCCGGGGTGTCGGCCACCGGCTCGGCTCCGGGGCCGGTGTCTCGGTCACCGTGGTGGGCCGAGCGGTCGGGGTCGGGTCGGGGGCGGTGTTCGGGTGGTCGCGGAGGACGGTGGTGTGGTCGACGGTGCTCTCGATGACGTCCAGGTAGTGGGCGGGGAGTTCGCCGAAGGTGCGGGTGTCCGCCATCAGGCCCTGGCGGTGGACGGTGTTGCGCGGCTCGGTGACCAGGACCAGGTCATCGCCCCTGCGGCGCACCACGAGGTGGGTGTCGGTGTGCCGGAAGAGGGTGTTGCCGGCGTACTCGTCCTTGAGTCCGAGGTAGTGCAGGAGCTCGTGCACGACGATGGGCAGGTGGGCGGTGTCGTGGGCCGGGTCGACGGGCAGGTTCCAGGTGCGTTGGTCGGCGTCGACGAGGTGGTCGTGGCGCGTGATCGTGATCTCTTCGGGGTGGCCGTTGCTGGGCAGCAGTTTCACGTCCAGGTGGAACTGGTCGCCCGACCGGGGCAGGGCCAGGCCGGTGTTGAGGTGCTCGTCCACGGCCTGCTGGATGCGGCCTTGGACGGCGGTGAGTTCGGCCGTCGTGGGGACGCCGTCGGTGAGGCGGACGGGGAGCGAGAGTGTGTGGTGGCGTACCCAGGTGCCGTTGGCGGCCTGGACACGTCGGACTTCGGAGCGGATCAGGGCCTGGGTGCCCGCCAGCGTGCCGGGGGCGCGGTCGGTGAACGGGTGCCGGGCCGGGTCGAACTGCTCGGTGTGCACGGTGGCGGCCGGTGCCGTATCGAGCCGGCGGCGCCAGTCCGCTCCGGCCGGCTGCGGCACCCGCCGGGCCGGCTCCCGTACGGGGGTGTGGTCTTCGCCGGTGGTGTGGGAGATTCCGGTGGTGTGGGAGGGGGCGTTGGGGCTGTTCCAGGGGTGCGTCGGGCCGCTCCCGGGGCGGACTTCGTAGTGGTTACCGCTCAGCACCAGGTCGATCTGCGGCAGGCCGCCGGGTGCCTGGTTGAGGGGCACCATCTGCTGCACAGGGGTGCCGTCCTGATGGATGTTGATCACGATGCCGAGGGCGGAGGCCACCAGCGTGACTGCCAGATCCCCTTCGTGCCCGGCCCAGTCGCCGAGGGTCTCGACCAGGCGGAACAGATCCGCGACCTGCTCGCCGTTGTCGAGGGCCAGCTGATGCACAGGGCCGCTGTTCTGCTGCATCCAGTCGAACACATGCCGACGCAGCCTCAGGGCTGCACCGGAGGAGGGGGGCTGATTGAACCGCGCGACGTTGACGGCGTGGTAGAGGCAGTTGCCGTCCGGGGGAATGGACCAGTGACCGGTGGCCGGGCCGGGCTGAGGGTGTTCGGCCGGGCGGTCCGGGAGGGGCTCGCCCAGGTCCGGCCGAAGCCGCAGATTGATCTCCGTGGGCTTGCCACGTCCGCTGCCGTCGAAGGGGAGAATCCGACGGGGCGGCCGGCCCTCCTGCTCGACGTTGATCACCACGTTTCGCGTCGAGGCCACGAACCGGGCGGCCAGGTCCCCGACCTCGCCCCTCCAGGGTGCGCCGGTGCCGAGCAGGTTGAGCAGGGCGGGGAGGTCCACGTCGTCCCGCGAGAGCTCCTTGGTCACCAGCTCCAGGATCTTCGGACGCAGCACCCAGCGGAGTACGTCCGTCCTGAGTGCCTCGGCCTCCTTCCGGACTGCGTGGCGCTCCTTGAGGGCGGCTTCGTCCGCCGTGTGGGCCGTCGATGCCTCGCTCCGGAGGGACTGGGCCTCGTTTCGGAGGATTTCGGTCGCCTTGTTGAACGCCTTCTCCTCCATGGCGAATGCCGCGCGGTCGGGCTTCTTGCGCGCTGCGTCCGCCCTCTTACGCTGTGCCTCGGCCTTCGTGCGTTCTGCCTCGGCCTTCTCGCGTTCTGCGTCGGCAGTCCTGCGGGTGACCTCGTCGTTGTTCTCTGACGCAGTCTTCGCGCGCTCTTTGGCAGCCGTGCCTTCGGCCTCTGCCCTGTCGCGTTCGGCCTCGGCCTTCCTGGCCTTCCAGTAGAGCCGCTCGGCTTCTCGGCGGGCGGCGACGGCCTCCTTGATGAGGTCCGTGACCTCGGCGCGGAGCTGCCCGATCCGCTGGCGAAACACCTCGGGATCCCCGCCGACCCGCATGGGGGAGCTCTCCGTTCGGCGCCGTGCCTCAAGGAAGGCGTGATAGAGGTAGTCGCCCTCCGGGGGAATCCCGGCAGGTTCCGCGTGGTGGAAGCCGCCCAACGCCCTGGCGGCGGCCAGGTGACGTTCCCGAACCTCGTCGGCGAGCTGGATCGGCCCGAACAGCAGGTACTCGAAGCGGCGGCCCATCTGGATCACCGGTGAGTTTCGCGCCAGCGCCTGGGCGACCAGCGGCCGGTGGTCGGGCGAGATGCCGGCCGCGATGTCCTCGAAGGGCGCGGCCATGCGCACCGAGACGCCGTCCGCGAGCGTGTTGTGCGGAAGGGATCCGAGCTGCCGGGCGATGTCCGGCGGCAGGATGTTCGGCATCCTCAGCGCGTGGTTCGGCCGGCGGTGCTCCAGGGTCAGGTAGTCGACAGGATTCCTGCGCTGGTAGCTGTCACGGTGGGCGGCCAGCCTGACCCCGAGTTTCGCACCCCTGGCGTTGATCCCGGGTGCGTCATTACTGAACAGCCGGCCCTGCACCGTGTTCAGCGCGCGATGGCTCTGACGCAGGACACGCTTTCCCTTGTTGCTCTTGAGGAAGTCGTAGGCGAGGCGGGATAGGTCGGTGGCCACCGCGCCGTCGCGGGGGGCGTTGCGGAAGGCAGTACCGCGGAACGGCAGTCGGCCGTTCTCGGCGTCGGCCTTCACCTGCGCGCTCAGTTCATCCTGTCCACGCTGAGGGCGCACACCGGGGACCTCGTGCGACTCACTGGTACGGGGCATGTCGACCGTCGGTGGCAGCTCGCCCCAGGTGGAAGCGTGGCGACGGTGCAACTCCCAGGCGTTCAACCGGTTCAACCCGCGCCCCAGCCCTTCGAACTCGGCTCCGGCCGGGCCGAACCGGGGCAGCGGGCGACTGCCCTGGTGACGAAGCACGGCGGCGCCGTCGATGAACAGGTTGGGTTCGGGGGCGTACGGCAGCTGTGGATGGGACGCCGATTGGCCTTCCCGCGCCAGCATGTCGTCGGCGACGGCCGCCTGGAACTCGTCCAGGAACCTCACGGCCTCGTTGGGGTTCGTCAGTTCGACCGGCTTCGTCGCCAGGAACTTCACGAGCCGTTCGGTGGGGGCCTTCTTGGTGGGGTCCGACCTCCGCTCGGCCACGGCCAGCTTCTCTGCCTCGAACCGGTCGGTGATATCCCTGATCAGGCGCTCGCGTTGCGCTCCTTCGGCATGGCCGGGCACGCGGTAGCCGCCCGTCATCATCAGCGGCCGTTCGACCAGGGACTGCGGCTCGCCGGTGTCGATGTAGTGGTGGGTGTCGTCGAACACCTCGCTGTGGTCGCCGCGCGGTTCGATCTCCATCGAGTCGTGCTGCTCGTCGATGAGCTGCTCGAAGTACTCGAAGACGTGCCGACCGTCCGGCACGGTCCGCGGGCCGGTGTCGAAGTCCTGGATCGCGACATAGGGGTGGTGCTGGGCGTCGATGAAGTAGTGGACCGCTTGAGCGTGCTGCGGACTGTTCAGCAGCTCGTTTCGCATGGCCCCGAACGGGAACGTGCCGTTGAAGGGGGTCTGCTGAACCAGCACCACCTCGGGCATCATGGGTCCCATCCGTGCGCGGAGGTCCTCCGAATCGATCAGCTGCCGCGCGCGCTGCATCGCCGCGGGGAGCAGGCCTGCCTCGGCTCCCGGGGCGTTGATACCGATCACGACCACCACCCGGCCGCGGAAGCCGTCATCCAGCCCCGCCAGCAGGCTGCTGATCACCTCGGGGATCTGGTGCACCTGGCGGTGGCCGGCCATGGTGTTGACGACGAAGGCCAGCGGGCGGCCCTCCCTCGTGCTCCGTTCGACGAAGGTGAGGTAGCCGTGGTCGGTGGACAGGTCCGGCGCCGGTTCGAGACCCTCCGTGGCGTCGGTCATCTCCTCGTCCCCATCGTCGATTCTCTCGCCCGGCCTGGGGGCCTGGGCGGCGGGGTGGGTGAGCGGCTCGTCCGGTGGCAGCTTGTCGATGCCGGTGGGTGGGAGTGGTGGGTGGTCGGTCGTGGGTAGCGGGTGGTCGCGTAGGGGTGTGCCGTCCTCGCTGATCCGCTCGATCTCGTCGAGATGACGGTCGGACAGGGTGAGGTCGGGTTGGTGGTGGGTGCGGGCCATCAGGCCGTCGGCGCCGGGTCGGGGACGGTTGTGGGGTGTGTCGTGGTCGTGGTACTCGTCGACCAGACCGGCGTAGTGCATGAGCTCGTGCAGCAGGTCGGCATCGCTGTGGGCGAGATCGAGGTGGTGTTGGTCGGCTCGCTGCGGAGCCGCGGTGCGGGGGCCGTGTGGGCCGGTGAGGTCGATCGCCTGGGCGTGGTGGGGGGCGTGGGTGAACGTCAGCTCGATGTGGAGTTGGTCGCCGGAGCGGGGGAGGAGCAGGCCGACGTTCAGGTGTTGGTCGAGAAGTTGGCGCATCCGGGTCTGGAAGCCCGCGAGGTGCTGGTCCGTCACCCCCGGTCCGTAGCGGACCGGCAGGTGGAAGGAGATCAGGCGTACCCAGCGGCCGTCGTCCGCCTGGATCCGGCGGGCGGTGTTGCGGATGTAGACCATGCGGCCGGCCAGGAGGCCGGGCTGCCAGGCGAAGGTCTCGCGGGAGGGCCGGAACCGCTCGGTGTTGCGCGCTGCCGCCGGTGCGGAGTCGCGACGTTGCTGCCACTGGTCCGGGGTGATCGGAGGCAGGACACGGCGCTCCTGCTCCTGCTCGGGCTCCCGCTGGGCGGTGCC
The DNA here is from genome assembly GCF_044457565.1 of Kitasatospora sp. NPDC050543. NCBI lineage: Bacteria > Bacillati > Actinomycetota > Actinomycetes > Kitasatosporales > Streptomycetaceae > Kitasatospora > Kitasatospora sp. NPDC050543. The sequence continues at coordinate 155,632 of NZ_JBITGZ010000004.1, forward strand.
GCTCTCGTCCTGGATGGGCTCCGGGGCCGGTGTCTCGGTCAGCGCGGTGGGCCGAGCGGTCGGGGTCGGGTCGGGGGCGGTGTTCGGGTGGTCGCGGAGGACGGCGGTGTGGTCGACGGTGCTCTCGATGACGTCCAGGTAGTGGGCGGGGAGTTCGCCGAAGGCGCGGGTGTCCGCCATCAGGCCCTGGCGGTGGACGGTGTTGCGCGGCTCGGTGACCAGGACCAGGTCATCGCCCCTGCGGCGTACGACGGAGTGGGTGTCGGTGTGCCGGAAGAGGGTGTTGCCGGCGTACTCGTCCTTGAGTCCGAGGTAGTGCAGGAGCTCGTGCACGACGATGGGCAGGTGGGCGGTGTCGTGGGTGGGGTCGGTGGGCAGGTTCCAGGTGCGTTGGTCGGCGTCGACGAGGTGGTCGTGGCGCGTGATCGTGATCTCTTCGGGGTGGCCGTTGCTGGGCAGCAGTTTCACGTCCAGGTGGAACTGGTCGCCTGATCGGGGCAGGGCCAGGCCGGTGTTGAGGTGCTCGTCCACGGCCTGCTGGATGCGGCTTTGGACGGTGGTGAGTTCGGCCGTGGTGGGGACGCCGTCGGTGAGGCGGACGGGGAGCGAGAGTGTGTGGTGGCGTACCCAGGTGCCGTTGGCGGCCTGGACACGTCGGACTTCGGAGCGGATCAGGGCCTGGGTGCCCGCGAGTGCGCCGGGGGCGCGGTCGGTGAGCGGGTGTCGGGCGGGGTCGAACTGCTCGGTGTGCACGGTGGCGGCGGGTGCCTGATCGAGTCGGTGGCGCCAGTCCGCTCCGGCCGGCTGCGGCACCCGCCGGGCCGGCTCCCGTACGGCGATGCCGTCCGCGGCGATGGCGGGGGAGGTGCCGGGAGCAGGGGCATTCGGAGTGCGGTCTCGCCGAACCCTCTGGTGGGACCGGTCACCGTCGGGGTCGGTGCCGGGGTCGTCGCCGTCCCGAGGACGCTTCGAGATGGGCGGTGCGTCCCCGAGAGGAGCGGGAGGGGTAATCCGGTGGATCGGGTGGACCTCGTAGTGGTTGCCCCGGGTATGCAGCAGATGGATCTCCGGCATGCCGTCGGCTGCCCCGCCGATGGGCACCATTCGCTGTGGCGGGACGTGGTCCTGATGGATGGTGATCGCGATCCCCAGGGTGGAGGCGATCAGCGTCATCGCCACATCCCCCTCCTGGCCGGCCCAGTCCCTGGGGGTCCCCACCAGGGAGCGCAGGGTGTCGGCATGCGTGGCGTTGTTGTAGGCCAGCTCGTCCACGCGCTCGCGGTTCTCGGGTCGCTGCATCCATTCGAGCACCTGCCGGCGCAGGCCCCAGGCTGTCAGGGCGGAGGGCCGCTGATCGAACCTCGCGGCATTGACGGCATGGTAGAGGCAGTCGCCGTCGTCGGGGATGTTCCAGACACCGGTCCGGGGGTGGCGCCCGGGAGACAGCTCACCGCCGACCGGCGGGAGTTCCCCGATGACCGGAAGGTCCGGGCGAATCCCGTCCGGGTCGCGCTGAAGCCGCACGTCGATGCGCTCAAGGCTGTCGGGTCGGCTTGCAGCGAAGGGGACGATCCGACGTGGCAGCCGGCCCTCCTGCTCGACGTTGATCACCCGGTTTCGAGCCGAGGCCACGAACCGGGCGGCCAGGTCTCCGACCTCGCCCCTCCAGGGTGCGCCGGTGCCGAGCAGGTTGAGCAGGGCGGGGAGGTCCACCGTGTCCCTTGAGACCTCCCTGGTGACCACCTCAAGGTTCTTCGGACGCAGTACCCAGCGGAGTACGTCCGTCCGCAGTGCCTCGGCCTCCTTCCGGAGCGCGTGGCTCGCCTTGCGGGCGGCTTCGTCCCCCGTGCGGAGGGCCTCGGCCTCGCTCCGGAGGGCCTGGGCCTCCCTGCGGAGGGCTTCGGTCGCGTTGTCGTACGCCAGGTCCTCCGTGCGGAGTGCCTGGGCTTCGAGCTTCTTGCGCGCGGCCTCGGCCTTCCTGCGTTCCACTTCGGCCGCCTTACGTTCGGTCTCGGCCTTCGTGGCGTCCGCTTCGGCGCTCCTACGTGCGACCTCGTCCTTGTTCTGCGCCGCCTTCTTCGCGCGGACCTTGGCGTCCTTGTGTTCGGCCGCGGCGGCGTCACGCCTGGCCTCGGCTTCTCTGGCCGGCCTGCGGAACGCTGCGGCCTCTCCCCGGGCGGCGACGGCCTGCTTGATGAGCTTCTTGTTCTCCGCGTGGAGCTGCCCGGCCTGCTGACGAAGCGCCTCGGGAGCCTCACCGGAACGCCGGGCCGGGGAGGCCTCCGTGCGGTGCAGTGCCTCAAGGACAACGTGATAGAGGTAGTCGCCCTCCCGCGGGATTCCGGCGGCCTCCGCAGGACGGGAGCCACCCAGCCTGCCGATTGCGGCAAGGTGCCGCTCGCGAACCTCGTCGGCGAGCTGTATCGGCCCGAACAGCAGGTACTCGAACTGGCGGCCCACGTGGATCACCCGTGTGTTCCGCGCCAGCGCCTGTGCCACCAGCGTCCGGTGCTCGGGCGAGATGCCGACTGCGATGTCCTCGAAAGGCGCGGCCATGGGCACCGAGACGCCGTCCGCGAGGACGTTGTGCCGAAGGGATCCGAGCTCGCGGGCAACCTCGGGCGGCAGGACGGTCGGCCTCGTCAGCTCGTGGTTCGGTCGGCGGTGCTCGAAGCTCAGGTAGTCGACCGGATTCCTGGGCTGATAGTTGTCGCGGTGGTTCGCGAGCCTGACACTGCGCAGGGCTCCCCTGGCGTTCGCCTTGGGCGCGTCGTTGCTGAAGAGCCGGCCCTTCACCGTGGTCAGCCCGCGATGACCCTGAGTCAGTGCTCGCTTTCCCTTCTTCCCCTTGAGGAAGTCGTAGGCGAGGCGGGACAGGTCGGTGACTATCGCGCCGTCACGGGGGACCGTGCGGAAGGCGGTGCCGCGCAACGCCAGCCGCTCGTTCTCCGCCTCGGCCCTGACCTCCGAGCTCAGCTCGTCCTGTCCACGGTCGGGACGCACACCGCGGTTCGCGTTCCACACGTTGGTGCGGGGAACCTCGGCCTCCGGTAGCAGCCTCTCCCGGGTGGGAGCGTGGTGACGGTTCAACTCCCAGGCGTTGAGCCGGTTCAGTCCTTGCCCCAGCGCTTGGAACTCGGCGCCGGCCAAGCCGAACCGGGGCAGCGGGCGACTGCCCTGGTGCGGAAGTACGGCGGCGCCGTCGATGAACAGGTTGGGTTCCGGGGCGTACGGCAGCTGCCGATGGAACCGGGCCTGAGTCTCCCGGGCCAGCATGTCGTCGTCGACGGCCTCCATGAACTCGTTGATGAACTCCTCGGACTCCCGGGGGTCCGTCAGTTCACGCGGTGTCTTCGCGAGGAACGCCTCGAGCTTCTTGCCCGGGTCGGCCTTCTTCTTCGCTGCGCGTTTGGCCACGGGGGTGTCGCCGTTGTCCGGGTCGGCCGCCTTCTCCGCCGCGAGCCTCGCCGCGTCGGCCTTCTGTTTGGCCACGGCCCGCTTCTCCGCCTCGAACCGGGTCGTGATGTCCCTGATCAGACGCGCACGATGCTCCCCCTCCGATATGCCGGGAACCCGGTAGCCACCGGTCATCATCAGCGGCCGTTCCACCGTGGACTGCCGCTCGTCGGTGCCGACGAGCCGGTCGGAATCCTCGTCGAACTCCTCGTTGTCGTACCTGCCGGGCGAGTCGAGGTCCATGTCCATGTCCATGGAATCGCGATGTTCGCCGATGAGCTGCTCGAAGTACTCGAAGACGTGCCGGCCGTCCGGCACGGTCCGCGGGCCGGTGTCGAAGTCCTGGATCGAGACGTAGGGGTGGCGGCCGGTGCTGATGAACCTGCGGACCGCCTGTGTGTGCTCCTCACTGTCCAGCAGCTCGTTGCGCATGGTCCCGAACGGGAACGCGCCGTTGAAGGGGGTCTGGCGCACCAGTACCACCTCGGGCATCAGACGGCGAAACGTCGGGCCGAAATCCTGCGCGTCGATCAACCGCTGAGCTTCCGCCATCGCCGCGTCGAGCAGGTGCGCCTCGGCCTGCCTGGCGTTGAGTCCGATCACGATCACCAGGCGGTCGCGGAAGCGCTCATCGAGCCCGTCCAACAGACCCCTGATCACCCCGGGGATCTCGTCCACCTGATGGTGGCCGGCCATGGTGTTGACGACGAAGGCCAGCTGACGGCCTTCCCTCGTGCTCCGTTCGACGAAGGTGAGGTAGCCGTGGTCGGTCGACACGTCCTGCAGACCGAGGTTGGCCATGGCGTCGATCGGGAGCGCGACGTGCGCTTGCTGCCCGCTGGACGAGCTGGTCATCTCCTCGTCGTCGCTCCCGGAGCGCGACATTCCCTCCTCGTCGTCGTCGCCGACCGTGTAGGTGTGCTGTAGCCGTGGCACGGTGAAGTTGTCGCCGGGGGTCCGCCGTCCGGGCGGGGCTTGGGCGGCGGGGTGGGTGAGCGGTTCGTTCGGTGGCAGTCGGTCGGGGGCGGTGGTCCGGAGTGGTGGGTGGTCGGTTGTGGGCAGGGGGTGGTCGCGCAGTGGTGTGCCGTCCTCGCTGATTCGCTCGATGTCGGCGAGGTGGCGGTCGGAGAGGGTGAGGTCGGGCAGTTGGTCGGTGCGTGCCATGAGGCTGTTGGTGTCGGGACGGGTGGTGCTGCGGGGTGTGTCGTGGTCGTGGTATTCGTCGACGAGACCGGCGTAGTGCAGGAGTTCGTGCAGTAGGTCGGCGTCGCTGTGGGCGAGATCGAGGTGGTGTTGGTCGGCTCGTGGCGGAGTTGCGGTCCGGGGCTCGTGGGGGCCGGTGAGTTCGATCGCCTGGGCGTGTTGTGGGGCGTGGGTGAATGTGAGCTCGACGTGCAGTTGGTCGCCGGAGCGGGGGAGGCGCAGGCCGGTGTTGAGGTGCTGGTCGAGCAGTTCGCGCATTCGGCTTTGGAAGCCTGTGAGTTGTTCGTCCGTTACTCCCGGTCCGTAGCGGACCGGGAGGTGGAAGGAGATCAGGCGGATCCAGCGGCCGTCGTCCGCCTGGATCCGGCGGACGGTGTTGTGGATGTAGACCATGCGGCCGGCCAGGAGGCCCGGCTGCCAGGTGAACTTCTCGCGGGAGGGCAGGAAGCGTTCGCTGTCGCGGGTTACCGCGGGCGCGGAGTCGCGGCGGTCCTGCCACTGGTCCGGGGTGATCGGGGGCAGGACGCGGCGCTCCTGCTCCTGTTCCTGCTTCGGTTCGGCCTCCCGCTGCGCGGTGCCGCTCTCGTCCCGGGTGGGCTCCGGGGCCGGTACGTGCGTCGGCTCCGGTACGGGTGTCGATTCCGGTACGTGCGTGGGCTCCGGTACGGGGGACCGGGTCGGCTCGTGCACGGTGGTGGGCAGGTCCGGCCGCCGGACGGCGGCAGGTGCCGGCGCGGCCTGATCGGCGGGCCGGGGCGCGAGCATCGCGTCCAGGTCCGCGGTGGTGGGGATCGCGGAGCCGTCGAGGTCGGACCGCAGGGCGATGGGGTCGGCCTCGGTCTCGGTGTGGCTGCTGGTGTCGCTGTCCGTGTCGCTCTCGGATCCGTCGCGCTGCGCCCGCTGACGTTCCGCCTGCAACTGGGCCTGCTCGGTACCGGGGGCACGCCGGCTCCGGGGCCCGCCCACCGTCGGTGCGCCACGGTCGCCGGGCAGCGAGACTTCGTCCGAGTTCCGGGTCGGGGAGCCGTCGTCCGAGCTTCGGGGGCTCGGCTCGTGCGGGGGATGTGAGGGCTGCTCGGGCTTCGAGGGCTTCACCTGGTGAGGTGCCGGGCTCTCGCCGACGTCCGGCAACGAGCCGAGCAGCTCGTCCACGTTCCTCGGGGCCGGGTGCTCGGCGTCGGCGCCGCCCGGGCGCCCGTCGGTCGGTGGCAGCGCGCCGTTGGTGATCCGGTTCAGGCGGTCGGTGTCCTCGGGCCGCTCCAGCGGCCGGCTCCACTCCTCGCGCAGGCCGCGCGTCCGCTCGTCCAATGTCTGATGCCGCGTCAGCTGCTGCTGCACCTCCGCGATCCGGGCGGAGGTCCCGGTGGCGGCGTCCCACTCGCCGGCGGCCAGCTCGGCGGTGAACCGTTCGTTCAGCGAGTCGAGCTCGCGCTGGTCGGCGCCGATCCTGTCCTGACGGTCCGCCTCCTGCTGCCGCCGGTGTTCGGCGAGCAGGTCGAGTGCGCGCCGGCTCTCGGCGGGGGTGGTGGCGTCGAGCGCCTGCCGGCGCAGTTCGCCGGCTCGGGGGTCGTCGGGGCGGTCGATGAGCGCGTCCAGGCGCGCGCGCAGCCCGGCGTCCGGCTCGGGCGTCGACTCCGATCCCGGCCTGAGCCGGTCGAACCGGCGCTGGAGCTGCTGGAGGTCCTGGTGCTCCTCAAGTTCGGCGAGTGCTCGGCGGGCTTCGTCCTCGGTCCGGGCCTGGGCGATCTCCCGGTGCAGTTCGGTGGCGCGCGGGTCGTCGGGCCGGTCGGTCAGGGCGTCCAGGCGGGCGCGCAGCTCGGCGTCCGGGTCGGGCTTGGTCACCGGGTCGTTCTTCAGCCGGTCGAGCTGCCGTTCGAGGTCGCGGGTGGCGAGGTGCTCCGTCAGTTCCGACCTCAGCCGGGCCTCCTCCTCCGGACTGTCGGCGGCGAGCAGCTGCCGGCGGAGTTCGGCCTCGTGACTGTCCGGGCCGTCGAGGGAGGTGAGCGCGACCAGCCGCTCGCGCAGGCCCTCGTCCGTGACGGGGGGCGTGCCGGGGTCGTTCTTCAGTCGGTCGAGTTGCTGTTCGAGGTCGCGGGTGGCGAGGTGCTCCGTCAGTTCCGACCTCAGCCGGGCCTCCTCCTCCGGGCTGTCGGCGGCGAGCAGCCGTCGGCGGAGCACGGCCTCCTCGCTGCCGGGGCCGTCGAGGGAGGTGAGCGCGACCAGCCGCTCGCGGATGTCGTTCTCCTCGGTGAGCTCGGCCAGGCGATCGCGCAGCCGGGACAGCTCCTGCGGGTCCTGCACGGTGGCCAGCCGGCGGCGCACCTCCTCCGTGCGGGAGTCGAACGGCCGGGGTGCGTCGTCGCCCGTGAGGGCCCGCGCCGGCACCTGGGCCTCGACGTAGGCGGTGTACTCGCGCAGCCTGCTGCCCAGCAGCTCCGGGTCGCCGCTGTTGCGGGCCTCCTCGACCGCCTTCACCCGCTGCTCCCATTCGGGGCGGGAGGCACCCAGCGCTTCCAGCCGCTCGAACCCGCCGTCCGCGTGGGAACGGAAGCTGTCGTAGCGCTGGTCGAGCGAGCGCCGCTCGACCTCCAGCCGGAAGTCCTCCAGCCGGAGGCCGGCCGTCCGCCAGTCGTGCTCGCTGCCGGCGTCCTGGACGGCCCGGGTGAGGGTGCGGCGCTCCTCGCGCGTCATCCCGACGCCGCGCGCCGTCCGGTTCAGCTCGTCGAGGCGCTGCTTGATCGGGCCGGCCGGCGAGCGGAGCGGCGCGTCGGGCACGGCCGGGGCCAGGTCGATGGGGGAGTCGTCGCGCGGCGGGTGGGGCAGGTCGTCCAGCAGGCCCATCATCCGGGCCTCGTGCGCCGTCGGATCGGTGCCGCCGCCGGGCGGGGGCGGGGTGGTGGGGTCGCCGTCACCGAGGGGGTGGGAGGCGACGGTCAGCTCGTCCAGCTCCCGCTGGCGAAGCGTGTCCGTGTCGTGCGACGGAAGCGGCTCTCCGGTGGAGCCGAGGTGCCGCTCCGTGGCAGGGGCGGTGGAGTCGTGCGCCACGGGGCCGTGTTCGGCGTCGGTCGAGGTGCGGATCGCGGATGGGCCCGGGCGCTCGGACGCCGAGCCGCCGTTCGCCGACGAGTCCTCGGCGGCCCTGGGGCCCTCCGCGCTCTCGGTGCTGACGCGCGACGCCGACGGGCGGGACGACTCGGCGACGGACGTGCCGGAGCCGGCGTCGGAAGCGGTGCGCGGGCGGGTGCTCGGTGCGGTCTGGCCGGGTGCGGTCTGGCCCGGCGAGTTCGGGCCGGGCGCGGTCTGCCGCCCGGGGGCGGTCGACCCGATGCCCGCGTTGTCGCCGGGGGCCCTGCCCGTGCCGGGCGCAGTGCCGGGCGCGGTCTCGAAGCCGGGCAGCCCGGACGGCCGCGGGGCGGTGGCGGGCGGGGCGTGGGTGTCGGCGGCGGGATCGCCACCCGTGTGCGTGCGGCCCTCCGTCGCGGGGGTGCGCCCGGTGGTGGGGGTGGTCGCGTTGCTGCCGCTGCCGCTGCCGCTGCCGCTGCCGCTGCCGGCCGACGAGCCGGCGCGGCGGGTGCCCTCGGCGCCGGCCGTGCCGACCGCGCCGGTCGTGCCGGTCGTCGAGGCGGACTCGGTACGGTGGGCGGAGGCGCCGGTGCCGTGGCTGGCCTCGCTGCCGTGGCTGCCCTCGGCGCCGTGGCTTCCGCCGGCACCGTGACCGCCTTCGAGCCCGCCGCCGGCGGTCCGGCTCGGCGGACTGCCGGGCCCGCCGAAGAAGTCGACCTTCGGCGGCGCGCCCAGTTCGTGGAGCTTCGGCAGCGCCATGTTCGGCACGTCCGGCAGATGCAGGTCGAACTTGTCCTTGATCCCGCCGGGCTTCTCGCCCCTGAGGCCCCCGCCCCGGCCGCCACCCAGACCGCCGATCAGCCCGGAGGTCAGCGCGCCGAGGAAGTCGGTCTCCCCACCGTAGGCGGCGTTGATGACGACGGTGCTGACGACACCGGTGGCAGCGCCGATGAGGGCCCTGCCGGCGAGGCCACTGGCGAACTTCGGGGCGACGACGCCGCCGACACCGGCGAACAGCCCGCCGATCCCGCCCGCGATCGCACCGGTCTCCAGCGCCTGCAAGGTGGCTTTGGTGTCCCACTCCTTCCGGTCACCCTTGAGCAGCTGGATGCTCTGGATGATGGCGTCCAGGCCGAGGTTGAACGCCGCGCCGGTCGCGACCCCGATCGCCAGCCGCTTGAGGATCAGCTTGACGATCGCGCGGGCCGAGGTGATCGCCGGCGGGATCGCCTCCGGGGCCGGGCCGGCGAGCTGCATGATCTCGTAGGCCAGCCAGATGAGCTGACCAATGATCATGTACTTGGCGTACTCGACCTGGACGGCGGTGTGCCGGCTGAAGTCACCCAGCTTCCCGGCCGACTCCGACATCTGCGGCAGATTGGACTGCAGGGAGGTGGCGAACGAGCTGAACTGGGTGGCGACGTCGCCACCCAGGTTCGCCAGCACCCCGTTGGCCGTCGGGCCGATGTCGTTGCAGACGGAGGCCAGCTGGTGAGCGGTGTCGTCCCAGATCTCCCCGAGCGCCCTCAGATTGTCCTCCTGGCCCTTGGGCCAGGCTTGGCCGACTGCGAGGCGGGCAACCCAGGTCAGCTCGGGAGGTAGGTCGACACTCACTTCTTGCCGGTCCTGCCCTTCGGTTCGGTGATGTGCGGTCCGCCGTCGAGATTGCGGAGGGAGAAGACGTTGTCGCTCTCAAGCCGCTCGAAGTTGACGGCCATCGTGGTGACACCGTCGGCCGTGCTGTGCACGACCTCGCCGATTCCGCCCAGCGCGTCGATGATCCCGTCACGGGAGTTGGCGTACTGCTCGACGAACTCCTTGCCGGCGGGATCGTCGCCCCAGCACTCCCCGAGCCCCTCCAGCCGTGCCTGCAGGTTCAGATGGAGACTGAGGAAGCGCGTGGCCAGCTGCTGGAGGTGGGGCATCTGCAGGTGGAGACCGTCGGTGTCCACCGAGAAGGAACCGTCAGACACCGGAGCCTCCCGCGCCGCTCGGCCGCTGGACACCGGCGCCGGCCGGAGCGCCGTGGTCGAGGTAGTCACGCACCTGGTCGGGCATGCCCGGGGTCTCGGGCAGCAGCGCGGACGGGTCGACCCGGCCCTGGAGCAGGTCGGCGATGGTGACGCCCGGAGGCAGGGCGGGCGTGGTCAGCTCGCTCACCTGCTCCAGCGCCTTGCTCCGGGCCTGCCTGAGGGTGGTCAGCAGGACCTCGGACAGCTCCTTCGGCGGCATCCGGTGGTAGGCGCCGCTGGGGAACTCGATGGCTGTGACGTCGCCCTGGGCGTTCACCGTCGCCTTGACGGTCTGTCGAGGGGCTATGGCTGTCCCGGTGACCTCGTTGATCCGGCGTCGGGTCTCGACCGCCTCGGCGCGCTGGCGCTGGTAGAGCTCCAGCAGGTCCTCGATCTCCTGGTCGTACGGCGAGCTCATGTGTCCCTCCTCGGGTGGGAATGGTCGGCTGCGGTGCTGGTGCTGGTGGAGTTCGTCGTGGCGTCAGCCGAGGGCATCGGGACCCTTGAAGGTCGGGGATCCCCAGGCGTCCCGCTCCTGGACGAGCAGGTCGGCGATGCCGGGGCTCGTCGTCTCGGCCTCCTCCTCCTGCTCGGTCGGCTCGTCGTCCTCCTCGCTCTCCTCCCCGGGCGGAGCCTCCCCGCAGGAGAGCGAGACGGCGCCGGCGAAGGACACCCCTGCGCCGGTCGGGTCGACGCGGCTCGGTTGCCAGGTCGCCCACTGCCGGCCGTCCGGTGCCAGCGATTCGGCGTCGGGGCCGTCCTCGGCGGCCCAGGTGCTCGGCGCCTCCCTCGTGCGGCCCGTGACGACGGTCTCGGGCTCGTTCTCGGTGGGGACGGACCACAACAACGGGACGAAGGACGCCGCTGCCACGTCCCAGTCCGCGCTGGACCCGGGGTCCTCGCCACCGGTCGGGGCCGGTACGGGGGCCAGGGGGTCGGGCCCGTCCGGTGCAGGCAGCGGACGGCCGTCCGAGCCGACCGCCGGACCCGGCTGCTCCGGCTGGATCGGCTGCTCCGGAAGTGCGGACTGTGCCGCCTGCGGGGACTCCGTCGACACGGGCGCGGCCTCGGGCGCACTCACAGGCACGGGGTTCACCGAGGTGAGGTCCAGGCCCTCGGCCGGAACGCCGACCGCTGCGGGCCGGCCTCCGGTGCCGTCGAGGTCGTCGAACTCGCCGGTCCAGGGCTCGTTCCAGACCTCGCCGGCGGTGTTCGGAGAGGCGGCGCTCTCGCTGCGTTCCGCAGGTGCGGCCCGGCCCGCTGCGCCGGCGACGGCCGACGCGCCCGCGGCCATGCCCAGGCTCACTCCGATGCCCAGGCCCGTGCCCACTGCCTCGACCGCTTCCTCTGCGGTGAGTTCGGTGGCGAGCTGCGCCCCCGGGAGTTCGAGGACCGCGCCGCCCGCGGTCGCGCCGAGCTCCGAGCCGACCTCGTCGCCCGCCTCCGGCAGACCTGCCCAGGGCTTGCCGTCCGCGTCGAGCAGGCCGGAGGCGTCGCTGCGCTCGTTGGGGGTTTGCTGGCCGCCGCCAGCGCCCATGCCGGGCATCATCGGCATACCCGCGCCGCCCATCATCCCGGCAGCGCCCGGCGCCGCGGCGGCGTTCGGGCCGGCGGACGCCAGCGTGGTCGTCTCCAGCGGTGGGCGCTCCTCGTTCTCGGATTCGGTGGGTTTGCGGCCCGGGGTCGCCGGTACGTCGCTGACCAGTCCGCCAAGGCCGGGGAACCTGCCCACGCCCTCGGCGCTGACCCTGCCCGGAAGGCCGCCGGACAGCCCGCCCCTGCCGAAGGTGGAGGCCCCGGAGGTCAGCCCGTTGCCCAGGCCCAACCCGGTGCCGCGCGGGTTGAGTGCCTGGTCCAGCCCGGCCAGGCCGAGGGTCCCCGGCAGGCCGCCCAGGCTGGTGCTGCCTGGGAAGGGCAGCAGGGAGAACGGCGGGAGCGAGCCACCGGTACCGAGCTCGGTGCTGCCGGGGAAGTGCAGGCTGGGGAGGGGGGGAAGCTTACCTCCGGTACCGCCCTTGGAACCGTCGTTGCCCCCCTTGGAACCGCCCTTGCCGCCTTTGGCACCGCCGAGGTCCAGGCCGTTGGGGAAGGGCTTCGGGGTGGCGTGTGTGCCGGGCGGCGGGGGCGGCGCCGCGCTGAACTTGGGGCCACCGGATCCTGAGCCGCCCGTCCCGTCCTTCCCCGTGCCGTCCTTCCCCGTGCCGTCCTTGCCCGTCCCGTCCTTGCCCGTCCCGTCCTTCCCGGAGCCGTCCTTGCCCGTCCCGTCCTTGGGAGGCTCCTTGACCGGCGAGGTGACCGGGCCGGGCGGCCGGATGTCGTCGATGGTGACGGCGTACTCGCCGGCCAGGTTCCTGAGCACGACCCGCATGTCGGCGGTCATCATCTCGACCAGCTCCGGCCGCTTGCTGATCGGGACGAGGCCGTCGACCGGCGCGGTGCCCAGCTTCTGCGCCTGCTCCGCGTACCACTGGTCGATCTCCGCGATCTTGGTCTGCGCGTGCTGGAGGGTCAGCGCATTGTCCGCGAGTTGCTGGTAGACCGAGTGGGTGCCCAGCGAACCGCCCGACAGGACGTCAGCGGTGGCTGCGACCTGCTTGGAGAAGGTCTCCATCATGGCTGTGAAGGCCTCCGCTGCGGCACCCTTCCAGGGCCCGTCGGTGCCGGCGAGCGCCTTGGCCTGATCCGTGAGGCTCTTCGCGACCTGGGACAACACGCTGTGGACGTAGTGGAAGACCTCCGCCGCACGGCTCAGCGACGCGGGGTCGGCGACGGCCTTGGCGTGCGCGAGGTTGGAACTGCTGTTAGTGCCGGCGGCCATCCCGACGATGGCGGCCTCGATCTTCTTCCAATCCCACGAGTCGTAGTCGTCGACCGAACCGGGAACCTTCGAGACGGTGCCGAAGACCGTGCCGTTCTCGTCCTGGGTGAATCCGTCGCCGTTGTAGTTGGCCATGAGCTCCTGATCCTCCTGTCGTTGGGCTGTCCGTGGTCACCGACCACGACCTGTGGGTGCATGACGGTGACCACGGAGCCGCGTTACCGTCAGGGAGCGCCCGTGCCGGGCGGGGCGGGGGGCGGAGCGCCGCCGCCGCTGGGTTTGGGAATGTCACCCAGCATCTTGCTGAAGTCGCCCTGGACCCTCGTCATGATGTTCTGCAGGTCCGTGGAGGTGATCGAGTTGAGGTCCTCGATCGACTTGTACTTGGTGCTCAGTTCCACGATCCCGTCGTGCAGGTCGAGAAGTGCCACCCCGAGGTCCCGGAAGACCTTGATGTACCACTCCTTCAGGCCGTCGTCGCCGTTGGCCCCGTTGATCTTCAGGCGCATCTTGTTGGCGTGGTAGAAGGACCCGGGCCGAATGTCGACCTCCTGCAGGAACTTCTCCGCCACGGGTGTGACGCTCTGGAGCACCTGCATGTTCTTCGCGAACAGGTCCATCGACGGTGTGGCCACGCTCGTACCCTTGCCGCCGCCCTTGGATGACGGGACCTCCGGCGGCCTGAAGTAGTACGTCCAGGGGTCCGTGTGGTGCCCCTCGTCGACGTTGGTGCCGCCGGTGTACTGATGCGGTTTCGGGGGCGTGAAATCGGGGTCGTTCTGGGGCTTCTGCCCCGGCGGCAGCGGGGTGTGGCCCTGGTCGTCGTGGATGCCGGGTTGTGTGACCATCGTTCCTACCCCCAGAGCTGAACGCCTTGGCGCTCACCGTTGGCGTAGAACTCGTTGATGGTTCCGAGCATGCTGACGGCGGCATCGGACTTCGCCGTCATGTCGGCGGCGGCGGCGTCCCACTGCGCCTTGACCTGCTGGTAGGTCTGCTGCGCGTCGCTGGTCCACTCCGCGAGGTGCGTCTTCGCCTGGCTCTCCAGCTGGGCCAGCGTCTGGTTGATCTTCTGGGTGATGGCGTGCATCTCGCCGACGATGTAGTCGACCTGCTCCATCTGGACGGTATAGGTGGCCATGCTGTGGGCTCCTTCTGGAAGGTGGTTCGGGTCGGAGGAGGGGGCAGGGATCAGGTGGGGAAGCCGGGCAGGCCGCTGACGCCCGAGCCCATGATCTTGGCCAGGTCGCCGGCCGCCCGGTTGGTGTCCTCGTGGGTGTTCGCGTACACCTTGGTGTTCGACGACAGGTTCTCCAGCATGGTGGCCAGCGCCTGGTTGACCTTCTGGAAGTCGGTCAGCCAGTCGTGCATCGCCTGGGTGTAGATCTTGGCCGCGTCGCCGGACCAACTGCCCTGCAGGGTCTCGATCTGGCTCGCCATCTGCGCGTACGCGCCGCTGCCTTCGTCCAGAGCGTGCTGGAATGCGCTCTGGGCAGTGGTCATGCCCTGGATTTCGACGGAGGTCAGTGCCATGGGTCGTCCTTTCTTCGGGAGGCCGGCCTGAGGGCCGACCGGTGCGGGATGAAGGGTTCGGGGGCGGGGGGGTTCAGGGGCGGTGCCGCCGAGCGGCGTGCTCGGGTGGCCGACCGGGTCGCCGACCGGGTGGGCCCCGGGCGGGCCTCACGAGTGCACCAGCGGAGCCGCCGGGGCAGGAGCCGCCGCCGGATCGGGCGGCAGGTCCTCGATGTCCACGGTCCGCGACCGGGCCGAGCGGGCGACGGAGCGCGCCAACCGGTGGATCTCGTACGCGCCGCCCGGCGGTGGACGCTCGGTGTAGCGGAGCGTCAGCACGTCGGCCGCCTCATCGTCCAACTGGAATCCCAGTGAGTGAAGACGGCGACGGACCAGTTCGGTGGCCTGCTCGCCGGTGTAGTCGGCCAGCTGGACGTACTCGGCGAACGCCGAAGCCAGAGCGGGGCGTTCGCCGAGCAGCTCGATCAACTGCGGCGAACTGCCGGTCAGCGCCAGCGCGGTGTCGTGCAGGTTCTCCCGCAGGGCGACGGCCAGGTCGGTCAGCGCGTCCAGGACGGCGGCGCGCTCGGCGGGTGCCCGCCGTTCGAACGCCGGGTCCAGGTCGACCAGCAGGAGCCCGCCCGCGGCCTCGCCCCGGGCCGCGTCCAGCGGGTACCAGGGCTGCTCGGCCCAGCGGGCCGGCACCGCGGAGAGCACGACGTGATGCGTCGCGCCGGTGCTCAGCAGGCCGAGTTCGGCCAGGCAGCGCCCGTAGAGCCGGGCCAGTGTCCGGCGTCCGCTGCCGGGCGGGCCCTGCAGCACGACGTTCGCCAGGCCGCCGGTCCGCTCGCCGGAGCGCCGGAGCTGGGCGAGGTTCGCCAGGCGCAGTCGCAGGGTCTGCCGGGCGCCGTCGAGTCCGGTCAGCGCGGCCAGGGCACGCTGCGCGGGGGTGTCGCCCGGCAGGGGCTCCGCGAGTTCGGCCACCGCCGCGCCCGCCTGATCGGACGCCTGGTCGCCCACGTGATCGGCCGCCCGGTCGCTGGCCTGGCGGTCGTCCCCCGGCTCGCTCGCCGGAGCGGTCGCCGGATCGGTCGCCCGGTCGCTTGTCCCAGCGCCGCTCTGCGCGCCGCTCCGAACGCCCGCCTGGTCGCCCGGCAGGCTGAGCACGTCGGCACCGGTCAGGCGGCTCAGTTCGGCGTCGTCCCGGGGAGGCCGGGTGGCGAGCCGGGACGCCTGCCGACTGATCATCTCCTCGAAGATCTGCCGGGCGACCCGGCCGTTGCCGAAGGTGTCCCCCTTCGGCACCTCCTCGAAGTAGCGGTTCAGCGCCGCCAGCGCGCCCTCGTCCAGCTCGTAGTAGTGCTTGGCGCACAGGCCGCGGACGATGGTGACGAGCTCGGCCGGGCTGTAGTTTGGGAACTCCACCGAGCGGGCGAACCGGGAGGCCATGCCGGGGTTGGAGGCCAGGAACTGGTCCATCTGGGCGGAGTAGCCGGCCACGATGACGACGATCTCGTCACGGTGGTCCTCCATCAGCTTCATCAGCGTCTCGACCGCCTCCTGACCGAAGTCCGGTCCGGTGCCCCGGGACTGATTGGTCAGGGTGTACGCCTCGTCGATGAACAGCACGCCGCCGAGGCCCTTGTTGAACACCTCGGTGGTCTTGATGGCGGTGCCGCCGATGATCTGCGCGACCAGGTCGGCGCGGGCGACCTCGACGATGTGGCCCTTGCTGAGGATGCCCAACTCGGCCAGGACCGCGCCGTACAGCCGGGCCACCGTGGTCTTGCCCGTTCCCGGCGGGCCGGCGAAGACCAGGTGGCGGCTCATCGGCGGCATCGGCAGGCCCATCTCCTGACGCCGCTGGGTCATCTTGTTGAGGTTGATCAGCCCGGTGACCTCGCGCTTGACGCTCTCCAGCCCGACCAGGGACTCCAGTTCGGCCAGCGGGCCCGGGCTCGCCTGCCGCTTCGCCTCGCCGTTGTGCGCCGGCTCGCCCCCTCGGCCGGGGGAGACGTCGCCGGGGTGCGAGGTCCGGTCGCCGCCGCCGCCGGAGCCGGAGGGCGTACCGGAACCGCTCCCGTTGTCGTGGATCTGGCAGTCGTTGACCAGGACCTGCTGGTCGATGCCGCCGTGCACGCCCTCGCCGGCGTTGTCGAAGACGGTGCAGTTGTCCAACTGCGCGCGGGAGGAGGCGTCCACGCTGAGGCCGTGACCGCGGGCCCCGGTGATCCGGCAGCCGACCGCCGTCACCGAGCCACCGCCGGCCACCCGGATGCCGTCGGCGTCCGCGTCGCTGAACTCGCTCTCGAAGGCGGTGAGTTCGGCCTTGGAGTCGATCACGGTCCGGCAGCCCTGGAGCACCGAGCCGGTCAGCTCGGCACGGGAGGCGCCGCCCAACGAGAGGCCCAGGCCGCCGGCGGAGCGCACCCGGACGCCGGACAGCCGCGCCCGGGAGCCCTCGTCGAGTGCGATGCCCGGACCGCCGAGCAGCGCGAAGTCGGCGTCGTGGACGGTCAGCTGTCCCTGGCCGGTGACCCGGGCGGCCGCGGCGGCGGCGCGGACGGTCAGCGCGACGCACTCCGCCTCGCTGCCCTCCTCGACCAGCAGACCCACCGGGACGGCACCGATCCGGCAGCGTTCCAGCCGCGCGCGGGAGCCGCCGGTGATCCGCAGCGCGCCGGTGGCGGCGGAGTCGATCACGCAGTCGCTCAGCAGCGGGGCGGCGCCGTCGCCGATGTGGACCGACTGGCCGCCCGCGCCGCTGAACGAGCACTCCGCCAGCACGATCGCGGCGGGGCTGGTCAGGTAGGCGTCCAGGCCGGCGCTCGCGGTGACGGTGACGTCGCGCAGGTCGGCGCTGCCGTTCTGCTCCACGGCCAGCGCCGGCTTGCCGCTGCCGTGGACCCGGCTGGCCTCGACCACGGCTGTACCGTGCCCGTTGACGCAGATTCCGTTGCCGCGCGGCCGGTCCAGGGTGCAGTCGCGCACGGTGAGGCGCCCGTGGTCGGCGATCACCACGGCGGACGAGCCGACCTCGGTGATCTCGCACCGCTCGACCACGTTGCCGCCGCCGGAGGTCACCACGATCCCGGCGCCCCCGGTGTTGGCCACCCCGCAGTCGCGCAGCGCCAGGACGCCGTCCTGCCAGGCCAGTACGGCGGCCCAGGCGTCGCCGGAGATCCGGCAGTCGTCCAGCGCGGCCTGGCCCCGCCGTACCTCCAGCACCGGTGCCTGCCGGTCGGCGCCGGTCAGCAGCAGACCCGACAACTGCGCGGCCTCCGCGTCGAGGGTCACCGTGCTGCCGGCGTCCGCGTGGACGTGGACGGTACCGTCGGCGCCGCCCTCGGCGGCCAGCGTCACCGGCCTGGTGATGGTCAGGGACTCGTCGTAGCGGCCGGCCGCGATGGTGATCAGCGCGCCTTCGGCGGCGTCGGCCAGCGCCGCGGTGATGGACCGGTGGGCGCCCGGGCGATCCGCGGAGACCAGCAGGACCTGTCGGCTCACGGGGCCACTCCCTCGGCGCTCGCGACCGTGCCGGCGGCGGTGCGGGTACGCGGCCTGGACGCGCTGACGATCAGCCCGGGCGCGGTGCCCAGCAGCGGGATGGTCGGCGCCGCCGCGGACGGCGGGGCCGAGGCCGCTGCGGCCTGGGCCCAGGCCAGGACCTGGACGGCCTGTTCGAGACCGTCCAGGGCGATCTCGTCTAGCGCCGGGCGCCGGGCGCCGGCTCCGCCGTGACCGCCGTCGCCGGCGCCCTGCGCCAGCTCCGAGACCAGCAGCTCGCGCAGCAGCACCGGACCGTCGTCGTCGGAGCCGGCGCGCAGGACCTTGAACGTGGTGCCGGGGGCGAAGACCACCCGATCGGGCGCGGTGGGGTCGAGCAGATCGGTCCGCCGGGCCGTCACCGACCAGATCAGGAAGTCGGTGCCGTCCTCCGTCCCGGCGTGCGCGGCGGCCTGTGCGGTACAGAACGCCCACTCGGTGGTCGTGCGCCCCTTCCGGTACCAGGCGTGCTCGGCGTGGCTGACCCGCGACCGCAGCAGCGCGGCCCCACGGTAGGAGGGCAGCCGGCGCAGGCCGGCGGCCACACAGCGGGCCAGGGGTACGTGGGGCCCGACGGTGGCTCCCCGGACGGCGGCGTCCACCGCGGCACTGTCGCCCTCCAGGTAGAGGCAGACCGCGACCAGGTCGGTCAGGGTGTCGCCCTCCGACGCGCGTGAGTCGCCGCGCAGGCCCGGTGCCTGCGACAGCACCCGGGAGACGGTGCCGGCCGCCGCGTGGTAGCGCGCGCCGAACGTGCGGCGGACCCACTCGCGCTCCTGCGCGATCCCGCGCTGCGGTGGCACCGCGCAGGCCGCCAGGGCCGGTACGGGCTGCACCCGTACACCGGGTGCGGTGGCCTCGATGGCCTCCGCGGGGCCGGGCAGGGGGACGGTGTCCGGAGCCGGCCCGGACGGCGCCGCGGCGGGCTCGTGGCCTCCGGGCGCGCCGGACTCCAGCCGGATGAGGGGCACGTCCGGCGAGCGCGGCGGCCGGGCCGGCGCCGGGGCGGCCGCGGGTGCGGCGGGGGCGGATTCGGGGATCATCGGCCGGCCTCCTTCAGGGTGTCGGCGGCCGCGCGGGCGTCCAGCGTGGGGCCGTGCGTGAGGCCGCCGAGGATGCTCTCCGGCAGGGCCGTCCTGGGCCCGCCGACCAGGCCGAGGGCTGCCACGGCGTTGCTGTCGCCGAGCGGGTAGGCGATGCCCTGATCGGTGATCAGGAAGGTCTGCGCGGTGGTGTCCGGCTTGGCGAGCTGGTCCAGGTTGACGGCCAGGACACCGGTGGTCGGCGGGATGAGCAGGTTCCGGCCGCCGGTGGCGGCCGGGCCGCGCTCGATGACCGGCTGGCTGGTCAGCTTGGTCCCCTCGGCCTGCTGGCGCAGGCAGACCGCCTGCCCGGCCGAGGCCGCGGACGGCGCGTCGAGCACGTCGGGCACGGCGGTGAGCAGGGACTGGTCGGGGGAGAGCTGGGCGGTGGCGATGTCGGTCGGGCTGACGCGCAGGACAGCCGGGGCGCCGGAGCGGGCGGCCAGCAGGGCCGCCTCGGTGGCGCTGGTCGGGGCGATGCCGGTGTTGGTCATCACGTAGTGGTGCTTGGCGGCGGCCGCGTTCCCGCTCGCGCGGTCGGCGGCCGGGGCCGTCTCGAACTGCTGCCCGACGGTGACCTGGTGCCCGGCGACCTGCCCGGCCGCCCGGCCGCTGTCGGCGATCGTGGCGGCGGCCAGCGGGTTGCCGGAGGGCAGCGCGGCGAGCCAGTTCGGCAGGGCCGGCAGCGCCTGGCCGCCGTCCAGGCCGAGCGCGATCAGTGCGGCGTTGTCGGGGACGGGGTACTTGACGCCGCGCCACAGCACGAACTTCTGCCCGTCGGGCCCGGCCAGCAGGACCCGCCGGTCCACGGGGATCACCCCGGTCTGCCCGGCCGGGTTGAGGTCGAGCAGCTGGCCGCCGGGCAGGTCCGGGCGCAGGCACCAGGTCCACGGCCCCGGCAGCAGCGCGGTGGGCGCCGGCAGCGAGTCGGGAGCCCCGGTGATGCCGATCGGGCCACCGTGCGGCGTGCTGCCGAGGTCCTTCGCGGAGACCTGGCGCACGGTGGCGCCCTGACCGGCCAGCAGCAGCGCCGAGGCGTAGTTGCGTACGGGCCGGAGCGTGCCGCCCAGGAACAGGTAGCGGTTGCCGGTCTGCTGCTCCACCACGATGGAACCGGGCTTGCGCCAGCCGGTGTCCTCGCCGGGCGAGATCAGCCCGTAGGCCGCGGATCCGCCGCAGAGCAGCAGCACGACGCCGGCGCCGAGGAAGGTGCCGAGCGAGGCCCGCTTGGTCGGACTCTCACCCCGGCCGGGATCACCGCTGACCAGGGCGGTGGCCAGCCGGCCCACGGCGAACCGGTGGGCCTGGACGTGGTCGCGTCGAGTCTGCATCGTCAGCCGCCCGCTCAGCCGGCCAGCGCACGGATGGCGGCGTACACGTGCAGCAGCTGGAGCAGCAGCGGCAGCACGGCGATCGCGGCGACCAGCTCCAGCACGTCCCCGGTGTGACCCCAGATCGGCAGCAGTCGCCCGCTCAGCCTGGGGGCCCACACCATCAGCAGGACGGTGGCGGTGAGCAGCGCCGCCAGCACCGCCACCCGGTCCCCGGTGCCGCCCGCGCCGGCCCGTACCAGCAGTACGGCCAGGCCCAGGACACCCGCGACCACCATCGGCCCGCGCTGGAGGACGCCGGTCAGCGCCCGCGAGCGCAGCAGGACGGCCGTGCTGAACACCAGCGGCAGCACCCAGCCGATCCAGCCGCTCTCGTGCGCGAGGGCGAGGAACGCCGCCGCGTACACCACGGCGGAGGCCAGGACCAGGGTGTTGAGGTAGGTGTTGGCCGCGGTCACCCTGCGCTCGACCCGTTCCTGCGGCTCGGGGGTGATGTCCTGCTGCAGTTCCTCGGCGTTGTGCGGCAGCAGGGGGGCGCGTACGCCGGCCAGCCGCAGCGCCAGCCGCGGCCCGACGTGGCCCAGCACGAACAGCGCCACGGCGACGGTGGCGGCCGCCTGGCCGATGCTCCAGTGGAGGGTGTGCACCAG
The DNA here is from genome assembly GCF_044457565.1 of Kitasatospora sp. NPDC050543. Classification (NCBI taxonomy): domain Bacteria; kingdom Bacillati; phylum Actinomycetota; class Actinomycetes; order Kitasatosporales; family Streptomycetaceae; genus Kitasatospora; species Kitasatospora sp. NPDC050543. The sequence goes on from NZ_JBITGZ010000004.1 coordinate 176,305, forward strand.
GCCCGCGCCGGCCGCGCCGGCGAGCGCGGTCAGCAGCGCGGTGCCGGGCACGATCGACGGCAGCGGGCGCAGTGTCAGCAGCACGCCCGCGACCACGGCCACGCCCCCGGCGGCGACCAGCACCGCGGTCGGTCCGGAGGAGAAGCCGCCGTGCGGCCCGGCCCTGAGCGCCAGTCCCTCCAGCGCGCCGTGGGTCAGCGCGCCCAGCGCGGCGATCAGGACGGCGCCGCGGTCACCGTCCGCGCGCGAGGCCACCACGCAGGCGGTCATCAGCAGGACGGCGGTGATCACCCCGGCGCACTTGGCGGAGAACGGACCGGGGTCGGCGCTCAGCAGCGAGGCGCTCAGCGCGGCCAGTACCAGGACGGCCAGTGCCAGCCCGAGCCGGCGGCTGGTCGAGGGCTGCCAGCGGTCCGGCCGGCCGCTGATGACGTGCGCGACGCCGTCGGCGAGGTCGTCGAAGTGCAGGGCGGGCAGCGCCGCGTCGGCGGGCCGCAGATGGAGCTCGTCGCCGTGCCGCAGCCCCAGGCTCTCGGGGGTGCCGTCCGGGTCCAGCGGCTCCTCGCCGAGCCGCTGCAACACCTGTGGCGTGCCGCGCTCCTGCGGCGACTGCGGGAGGTGGCGCAGCAGGGCCGGCAGCAGCGCGCGGACGGGGGTGGCGAACGGTACCGAGACGTCGCAGCGGCCGGCCGGGTGGACGATCGTGAGCCGGCAGATCTCGGTGTCCGGTGACACCGCGGGCGCGGCGCTCGACATGGTGCTCCTCTGCGGCAGGGCGGGGGTGGGGGCGGCGGACGGGGCGTGGGTGGGCGCGGTGCTCATGCGGGAGGCACCAACCCGGTCTGGACGAGCCGTACGGAACGGCGGGTGACGACCTGGGCACGGCCGGCGGGCAGCGTGCGCGGCTTGGCCTCACCGAGGAACTTGCCCTCCTCCTTGGGGTAGGAGAAGAGCAGCGCCGGGTTGCCGAGCTCCCACAGGCGGCGCAGCATCGGGTCCATCAGCGCCCGCATCGCCCCCGAGGTGCTGCGGGCGACCACGAGGTGCATGCCGATGTGCTGTCCCTGGGCCAGTAGCGGGACCAGCGGGGCCATCGGGGAGGGCGAGCCGGCGGCGCCGGAGACCAGGTCGTAGTCGTCGACGACGACGAACAGCCGCGGGCCCTGCCACCAGTCCCGCCGGGCGAGCTGCTCGGGGCTGATGTCCGGCCCCGGTACCCGCTTGCCGACCGAGACGGCCGCGTTGGCGGCGAGTTCGGCGAGCGCGTCGCGCTCGACGGCGTAGCCGACCCGGTACGCCTCGGGCACCGAGCCGAGCAGGCCGCGACCGGGGTCGGCGATCATGATCCGGGCCTGGTCGGGGGTGTAGCGCGAGGTGATGGCACTGATCACCAGGCGCAGCGCGTTGGTCTTGCCGCTCTCGGAGTCGCCCATGACCATCAGGTGCGGCGTGGCGGCGAAGTCGTGCCAGGAGGGTTCCAGGCGCTGTTCGTCCCAGCCCAGGCAGACCCGCAGGTCACCGGTGGCCGGCGGGAGCTGGTCGACCGGCAGCCGGGTGGGCAGCAGTCGCACGCCCGGGGCGGCCTGCCCGGTCCAGAAGGCGTCGATCTCCGCGACGGCCGCCTTGGTGGCCGTGGTCAGGTCGTCGGTGGCGGCGGAGCCGTCCAGCCGCGGCAGCGCGGACAGGAAGTGCAGCCCGGAGCCGGTCAGACCGCGTCCCGGCTGGTGCGGCACGGTGGCAGCGATCCGCGAGCCGACCTCGGACTCGGTGGCGTCGCCCAGGCGCAGCTCCAGCTTGGTGCCGAGCAGGTCCCGCACCCGCGGCCGGATCTCCGACCAGCGCACCGCGGAGGCGATCAGGTGCAGCCCGAACGACAGCCCGCGGGCGGCGAGTTCGAGGACGCGCGGTTCCAGGTCCTCGTAGTCCTGGCGCAGTGTGGACCAGCCGTCCACGACGAGGAAGACGTCGCCGTACGGGTCGTCGATCCCGCCGCTCGCACGCAGCGCCCGGTAGGCCGCCATCGACTCCAGGCCGCGGGAGGTGAACTCCTGCTCGCGCCGCTCCAGGAGCTGGTCCAGCTCCGCGATGGTGCGCAGCACCCGGTCGCGCTCCAGCCGGGTCGCCACCGAGCCGACGTGCGGCAGGCCCGCGGTGGACACCAGGCCGCCGCCGCCGAAGTCCAGGCAGTAGAACTGGACTTCGCGCGGGGTGTGGGTCAGTGCCAGCGAGAGGATCAAGGTGCGCAGGGTGGCCGACTTGCCGGTCTGCGGGGCACCCACCAGGCCGACGTGGCCGTCGGCGCCGGACAGGTCGGCCACCAGCAGTTCCCGCAGCTGCTCGAACGGGCGGTCCACCAGTCCCAGCGGCACCCGCAGTGAGCCGAGCGCCGGATGGTCCGCCGGGCTCATCCCACGGACCGGGTCGGGCACGATCCCCGGCAGCAGCTGGTCCAGGCTGGGGGAGGAGGTGAGCGGCGGCAGCCAGACCTGCCGGGCCGGCGGCCCGCTCTGCGTCAGCCGGTCGACCAGCACCTCCAGCAGGCTCGCGGTGTTCGGGTCTCCCGCCGCGCCCGGCTCGACGCCGGTCGCCGCGGCGGCCGGCTCCTGCCGGTGGGTGGGGAGCAGTGACTGCTCGGCCAGGGCCTGTGCCGCGAGTTCCGAACGCAGCGGTCCCTGCCGGGCGAGCCCGAAGGGGGTCAGCTCCGCCGGTGCGGCGGCCGGCAGCGCCGACCCGTCGAGCGCACCGACCGGCTCCGGGGCCGCCCCCGAGACGTAGGCCGCCTTGAAGCGCACCAGATTGGTGGTGTCGATCTTGAGGAACCCGTTGCCGGGCGCCGAGGGGAGCTCGTAGGCGTGCGAGACGCCGATGACGCTGCGAGACTCCATCGCGGAGAAGGTCCGCAGGGCGATGCGGTACGACAGGTGGCCCTCCACCTTGTGGATCCGGCTCTCGTCCAGGCGCTGCGAGGCGAGCAGCAGGTGCACGCCCAGACTGCGTCCGAGGCGGCCGATCGACACGAAGAGGTCGACGAACTCCGGCTTGCTGGCGAGAAGTTCGGAGAACTCGTCGACGATGATCAGCAGCGAGGGCAGTGGCGCCAGGTCGGCGCCGGCCCCGCGCGCCTTCTCGTACTCGAACAACGAGGAGTGGCCGGACTCGCGCAGCAGCTCCTGACGGCGGATCAGCTCGCCGTTGATGGCGTCCCGCATCCGGTCGACGAGGTGGATCTCGTCGGCCAGGTTGGTGATGACGGCGGAGGTGTGCGGCAGCCGGTCCATGTTCAGGAAGGTGGCGCCGCCCTTGAAGTCCACCAGGACCAGGTTGAGCACCTCGGAGGAGTGCGTGGCGACCAGACCCATCACCAGCGTGCGCAGCAACTCGCTCTTGCCCGAGCCGGTCGCGCCGATCAGCAGGCCGTGCGGGCCCATGCCGCCCTGGGCCGACTCCTTGAGGTCCAGCTCCACCACCTCGCCGTTCTCGGTCACCCCCAGCGGCACGCGCAGCCGGGCCGCCTGCGGCTGCCTGGCCCGCCACGTCGCCGCGACGTCGAAGCCCCGGGGATCGCGGACGCCCAGCAGGGTGACCAGATCGAGGTCCGACTCCAGCGAGCGCTCGGACAGGTCCACGCTCCCGCCGGTGCGCAGCGGCGCCAGGGCCCGCGCCAGGCTCTCGGCACCCGCGGCGCCGAGCGCGTCGGCCTTCGCCGACACCGTGTCGTCGCCGGAGGGGAACTCCACCTGACCCTCGCGCGCGGTCAGCCGCAGCACCTTCGGGCCGCCGGTCATCGCCCCGGTCGCGTCGAGCAGCACCACGTTGCGCAGACCGCCGCCCAGCAGCCGGGAGGACGGGGGGATCCGCACGCCCTGGGCGACGACCACCACGAACGGTTCACCCACGCTTGGCGAGGCCGCCGGATCGTGCTCGGGACGGTCGCGGACCTCCTGGCCCAGCAGGTCCATCAGCGCGTCGACGTTCTCGGCGGCCAGGCGCACCGGCCCCGCCGCGTCCTGCTCGTCCGGGTGCGCGTTGTGCGGCAGCCACTTCAGCCAGTCCCACTCCGCCCGGGCGGACGCGCCGCCGAGCAGCGCCACGCGCAGCTCGTCCGGCGCGTGGAGGACGGCCAGCTGCCCGACCATCGACCGCATCAGGTCCAGTACGGAGCCGGCCTCACCGGCGAACTCGACACTGGTGAAGCGCTTCAGCGCCACCGGGACCGGCAGGTGCGGGACCGTCTGGTGCGCCTTGGTGAAGCGCCGCAGCGACACCGCCGCCAGCGGCTCCAGGTCCTCCACCGGCTTTGTCTGCGGCGGCAGGAACTCCAGCGCCGCCCGGCGGGTGCCCAGGCCGATCCGGATCCTGGCGAAGTCCTCGTGGCTCGGTCGGCGCTCCCACAGCCGCTCGCCGTGGGCGAGTGCCCACAGATCCCGCGGGTCCGGGTTGTCCCACAGCAGGGCCGCCCGCTGCTCGTCCGCGGCCTCCCGCGCCTGGCCGCGCTTCTGCGTCAGGTAGCGCAGGTAGTCCCGGCGTTCGGCCCGCAGCCGGCGCCGCCGCTCGCCCCCGGCCCGGCCGATCTGCGTCAGCGTCATGCTGACCATCGCGAGGCCCATCATCCCGGACATGAGGTAGGTGCCCTGGCCGGAGCCCTGCATCGAGAACATCAGCACCATGGCCCCTGTACCGAGACCCATCGGCAGGTACACCAGGGCCGAGCCGAAGTCCGCGGTGGCCGGCTCGCCCAGCACCGGTGGCTCGGCCAGCTCGACCTGCCCCTCGGGCAGCCGGGGGCCCTCGGCGCGTGGCGAGCGCTTGACGAGGACGGTACTCACGAGCGTCCTCCTCGGTGCTTGGGCATGCCGTACTCCAGCGACTACAGGGACATCGGTTCGACGGGCCGACCGGGCTGCACGGGAACGGCACTGCAACATCAGTCGAAGATGACACGGTGACGACCGGCCAGGAGGTTCAAACCGGTCGATCCGGATTCGCGTACAGGGCCGCACCGGCCGCGCCGCTTCGAAGGGGTCGCCGCAGATCAGAGGTGGTGTGCGGGGGTGCGAACCGGTTCGGCGGTGGCGGCGGGCCCGGGCGGCGCTGCTCGCTCCTGGCCCGCACGGCGCGTCCGGCGGGGGCGCCGGCGCGCAGGCCTGCGGTGTCATGGCTACGCGGTGCCGGAGATGCGCGGCGCCGGGGATGCCCGCCCGGAGCGAACCCGGTGGGTCGGGCGGGGCCCAGGCCCCGGGGCGCGGAGCGGGACGTCGCCGGTCCGTCCGTGGTGTGCCGCGCCTGACACCGGCGGGCTGCCGGGCGGATGAGCAACGGCTCGAATCCGCACCGATCCGAAGGACGGTCAGGCGGCTGCCGCGATGGTGCGGCCCGGGGATCTCCTCAGGAGGCCGGCTCGTACGGCCAGGCGCTGTCGGCCGCCAGGCCGAGGATCAGCGCGGCGATGTTCCAGGCGTCGTCCTCGCCGCGGTGGTGACGCCCCTCCAGCGGCAGCCCGGCGATGCGCAGGGCCTGGGCCATGCCGGGGCGCTTGCGCAGCCGGTGGGCCTCGGTGAAGGCCGCCTTGGCGTTGGTGTGCCGGCGGCCGAAGGGGTAGGCGGTGCCGGTGGCCCGGCACTGCCGGGTGAACTGGTGCCGGTCGTAGTCACCCCAGCTGGCCCACGGTCGTACGCCGGCCCGGTGCTCGGCCGCCAGCACCCGGCAGGCCTCGGCGAAGTCCAGACCGGTGTCGACCTCGGCCTGGGTCAGGCCGGTCAGCTCGGTGCAGAACGCGCTGACCGCCGACCGTGCAGGCCGGACCAGAATGCTGTGCCGCCCGACCCGTTCCCCCGTTCCGAGGTCGACGACGGCCAGCCCGATCTCGATGATCTCGCTGACGGCCCCGGGCGGCGGCTCGCCGTCCCAGCAGGTCGCCTCGACATCGATGACGTTCAGCAGTCCCTCGGAGCTCTTCACGCCGCCGAGCGTACGAGGACGGGGACCCCGAGGTCACCTCGATTTCCCCCTCCCCTCCCCTCCCCACCGCGGCCGGGCGTACCGTCACCGGCGGGTGGGCGTGCTGGGCGGAGGCCCCACCCTCCGTCCTCGGACGAGTTCGCCGCCCACGTCGTGCATCATGCGCCGGAGCACCCCGAGGCGGGCTCGTCGAGGAGGGCGCGCAGGTCGGTGATGCGGTAGCCGCGGGCGTGGATGGCCTCGACGATGCGGGGGAGCGCCTGGGCGTCGAGGTTGGGGCCGGGGTCGGCGCCGGTGCCGAGGTGCATCTGCAGGATCATCCCGGGTCGGAGGGCGTCCACCGCGCGTTGGACGGCCTTGTCGACGGTCATGCCGCCGTCGAGGCCGAGGTAGCCCTTGGTGTCCTGGGTGAACTCGATGTCGGCGTAACCCAGGGCGTTGACCTCGGCGATGGCATCGGGGGTGGTGTCGCTGAACGGGAACCGGTAGAAGGGCAGCGGCACGGCGCCGGCTGCCCGGCGGATCGCCCGGTCGGTGTCCAGGACCTGTGCCCGCAGGTCATCTGGGGTGAGGTCGGCCAGCTCGGGGTGGTCGTACGAGTGGTTGGCGACGCCGTGCTCCGCCGCGATGGCCCTGACGGCGGCGGGGTGGCCGTCGGCGAACTCCCCCGTGAGGAAGAACGTGGCGGGCGCGTGCTGCCGGCGCAGCTCCGCCAGGACCACCGCGAGCCCGTCCTCGTTCCAGGCCGCGTTGAACGTCAGCGCCACCAGCGGCTCCTCGGTCGGGATCCGCCTGATCTCGCCTCCGAAGAGCCGGTTCACCGGCTCGCAGTCCGGGTCCGCGTCGTCGGGTGCGGCCCGGAGGCCGGCCGCCGCGCCGGGGCAGGCCGGCCGGCGGTCGGTGGGGACGGCAGGGGCGGTGGTCGGCTGCGCGACGTTGCACCGCGTCACGGGCAGCGGCGGGCCCGACGCCCGGATGTCCCACCGCTGGGCCGGGGCTGCCGCTGCGCCCGGACCCAGCGTCAGGAGCAGCGCCGCCGCCACTCCGGCGATACCTCCTCGCACACCCACGATGGGCTCCTCCGCCGCCTGTCGCACTGTCGTACGGAGAGGCTGCGCAGCCCCGGCGCCGCGCCCCCGGGCACCCGGGCGGCAAGCCGGTGGCGCCCGGAATCCACCCGTTCCCCGGCCGCCGCCCGGGCCCGGGGCCGGGACGCCTGGGCCCGGCCCCGGGCCAGGGCGGCGGTGAGGTGCCGGCGGCTAGGACTGCGGCACAACCACGGTGATGGGCCGGGGCGTCGTCCCGCCTTCCGGTCGCCCGTCGTCGGTGTCCGCGCCCAGCGGGCCCGGCTCGCCGTCGGCCGGCTCGCCGTCGGCCGGCTCGCCGTCGGCCGGGTCGGCCGGGTCGGCGGTGTCGCCCAGGTCAGCCGGGTGTGCCCCGTCGGCCCGGTCACCCGGGTCGGCGGTGTCGCCCTTCCGCGGCGTCGCCAGCGACACCGCCACATGACCCGCCTGCCAGCGGTACTCGACCGTCAGGAGCAGGACCCGGGTCAGGGTCTGCTCCCACTCGATCATCCCGTTCTGGCGCAGCAGCCTGCGCGCCGCCAGCGTGTCTATCCCGGCCCGGACGCTGTAGGTCCGCGGGTCGGCGACGGTGGCCAGGCCCGCCAGGGCCTTCAGGCAGTACCGCATCAGGTCCGCCGCATGGGGAGGCGAGGACCGGACCAGAGCTCTGCCGAGTGCCACCACCTCGTCGAAGGCGGGCCGGGCGGGGAACGGTGTGCCGTCGGGGAAGGTGGCTGGTACGTAGCTCCAGAGCTCGGCGGCTGTCTCCTCAAGGCGGCTGACGGCGCGGGTGCGCAGGACAGCCCCCGTCGCTTCCAACGTTCCGGTCGCGGAATGCCGTGCATAAGAACCCATGGGACGTTCTCCTCCGACGATCGTGGCGATGTGGTTCGCGCTCCCTGCACCCTTCCAAGGCGGCGGAAGTGCCGAACCGACCGCCTTCATTGACGCCCCCTCGCCCATCGGGCGCCCGGCCGGTCGCCTGCGTTGCGCTGTACGGGCAACCGCAGAGACTCGGCACCGTGAGCCGGTTGGGGCCGTGTGCAGCGATGGTACGAGCGGATCGCGCCCGTTTGTCCATGCCTGGAGAGAGCCCTAACGGTCGCCTAAGGTGCCGCTCATCCTTTCGAGTACCCGTCAGTACGGCCGTCAGCCGCTGCGGTGACAGTGCTGCGGGCGGGGCGGGGCGGGGCGGGGCGCCGGGACGGAGGTCGGCGAGTGCGGCGGCCGTCGGCCCGGCTCAGCCGTTGAGGTTGCCCATGAGCTCCGGGGCGTAGCGGTCGCCGGACGCCACGCCCTGCGGCGCGACCGCTTCGAGCGCGGCGAAGTCCTCGTCGGTGACGATGACGCCGGTGGCGGCCACGTTCTCCTCCAGGTAGCGGCGGCGCTTGGTGCCGGGGATGGCCACCGCGCCCTGGCGCGTCACCCAGGCCAGCGCCAGCTGGGAGGGAGTGACGCCCTTGGCCTCGGCGAGACGTCCCACCTCGCGGACCACGTCCAGGTTCCGGGCGAAGTTCGCGCCCTGGAAGCGCGGGTCGGTGCGGCGGAAGTCGTCGTCGGCGAAGTCGTCGGGGTCGGTGATCGCCCCGGAGAGGAACCCGCGGCCGAGCGGCGAGTACGCGACCAGGCCGATGCCCAGCTCGGTGAGCGTGTCGACGACGCCGTCCGTCTCGATGCCCCGCTCGAAGAGCGAGTACTCGGTCTGCACGGCGGTGATCGGGTGGACGTCGTGGGCGCGGCGGATCGTCCCGGGCGCGACCTCGCACAGGCCGATGTGCCGGACCTTGCCCTCGGTCACCAGCTCGCCCATCGCGCCGACCGTCTCCTCGACGGGGACCTGCGGGTCGACGCGGTGGAGGTAGTAGAGGTCGACGTGGTTCGTGCCCAGGTGCCGCAGCGAACGCTCCAGCGAGCGGCGGACGTAATCGGGGCGTCCGTTGTGCCCGCGCAGCTCGCCCTCGTCGGTGAACTCGATGCCGGTCTTGGTCGCGAGGACGGCCTGCTCCCGTCGCCCGGCCAGGGCCTTGCCGAGGAGCTGCTCGTTGCGGAACGGGCCGTATCCCTCGGCGGTGTCCAGGAGGGTGATGCCGAGCTCCAGGGCCCGGTCCAGGGTGGCGAGCGACTCGCTCTCGTCGGTCGCGCCGTAGAAGGCGCTCATGCCCATGCAGCCGAGGCCCTGGACGGAAACGGTCAGGCCCTGGCTGCCGAGTGCGCGGTGCTTCATGATGGTGCTCCTCATCGGTGTAACTAACTGGTTAGTTCGACTGTGCGCCATCGATCCATGGATGTCAATAACCGGTTAGTTACCTGTACGCTGTGCGCATGGCCGGAGACTCCCGAGCAACCCGCGCGCGTCTGCTGGACGCCGCCTTCGCCGAGTTCGCCGAACACGGCCTGGCCGGCGCCCGGGTCGACCGCATCGCCGCCGCCGCCGGGGCGAACAAGCGGCTGATCTACGTGTACTTCGGTAACAAGGAGCAGCTCTTCGACCACGTCGTGGAGCGCTGCCTCGCGGAGGGGTCCGAGGTGGTGCCGTTCGACGTCACCGACCTGCCCGGGTACGCGGGGGCGCTCTTCGACCACCTGGTGGCCCGTCCGGACCTGATGCGCCTGGTCGCCTGGAAGCAGCTGGAACGGCCGGGCGCCACGGACTCCGAGGCGGCCTCCTACCGTACGAAGGTCGAGGCGCTCGCCTCGGCGCAGGCCGCGGGGCGGGTCGAGCCCGGCATTGCCCCGGCGGACATCCTGGCCCTCACGCTCGCGCTCGCCCAGGCGTGGTTCACGGCCGCCGGCGGCACGGGCGCCCTGCGGGGTGCGGACGCGCGGCAGGGCGCGGACGGCCCGCAGTCCGAGGCGTTCACCGCCCACCGGGCCGCGGTGATCGAGGCCGTCCGTCGGATGACGTCCACCGCCGCGCCGGCCGGCTGACCTTCGCCGTCCGCCGGGCGGTTGCGTCGATCGGGGTGGTCCCCGTTCAGGCCTGTTGCTCGCTGATGTTGATGAGCCAGGTGATGCCGAAGCGGTCCGTGCACATGCCGAAGACGTCACCCCACATCTGCTTCTCCAGCGGAACCGACACCGTGCCGTCGCCGGAGAGCTTGGCCCAGTAGCCCCGGAGTTCCTCGGCGTCGTCCCCGCTCACGCTCACCGAGATGTTGTTCCCGGGCTTGTGGTCCATCCCCGGCGGGACGTCGGCGCCCATGAGGGTGAAGCCGCTGTCCGTCTCCAGCATGCTGTGCATGATCTTGTCGGCGGCGTCTGCGGCACCCTTCTGGCCGAAGTCGCCGAAGGTGTTGAGTGACAGGGTGCCGCCGAAGACCCCCTTGTAGAACTCCATGGCCTGCCGGGCGTCGCCGTCGAAGCTGACGTAGGGATTGAGTCGAGAAGGCACGAAATCGTCCTTTCGTGACGAAGTGTCCGTTCTCGCAGACTAGGCGATCCGCTCCCGACGACCGGGTCGACTCGCCCCGCCCCGGGCGACCCCGGCTCGCGTTGGCGGGGGCGCCCGGGTCAGGAAGCTGCGAAGGCCGCGAGGATGAGCAGCAGCGCCAGGCCCGCCACGATCGACCAGCCGCGCCCGCCGGAGGGCCACCGCATGGGCTGGTGGTGCTGCCGGGGGCGGCTGTTCTGTCCGGAGTTGTAGTCTCCGTCGCCGGTGTCACTCATCGCATGTTCCTTCGGTTGTGCTTGCCGGGCCAGCCTGCCACCTCGTGCCCGGTATGCCCACCCTTCGTTCGGCGGGGCTCGCCCGACCCGGGGTAGCGAGTTGCGGGTCGGCGCGAGGGGCAGTTCGACGGTCGGCGTGGGCGGGCCGGTCCCCGGCCGGCTGCTGGAGCGGCCGGGGCAGGCCCATGGGGGTAGGTCGGGGTGCTCAGGACTTCCGGGCGTTGAGTACGTGGTCGCGTGAAGCGGCGACCTGGGCGCGCAGGGCCGGGAGGTCCACGCCGAGGACCCGGCCGTTCCACTTCCGGGGCTCGCCGTCGACGAGCACGGTGCTGATGTTGCGGGCGTCGCAGCCCAGCACCACGGTGCCGACGGCGTCGTTGAGCGGCATGTTGTTGAGGTCTTCGGCCCGGATGACCAGCAGGTCCGCCTTCTTGCCCGGAGTGAGCGAACCGGTCACCGCCTGAAGGCCGTTGGTGCGTGCTCCCTGAAGGGTGGCGAAGTCCAGGACGTCGAGGGAGGTGATCCGGGCCGGCCGGCGGTCGGTGCCGTGGGCGGCGTTGACGGCACGCATCCGCTGGATGGCGTGCAGGGTCCGCATCTGCGTGAACATGTCGCTGGCCAGGGCGACTTCGACGTCGATGCTCAGTCCGGGCCGGATGCCGACGGCCAGGGCCTCGTCGACGGCCGGCACGGCACTGTCCAGGCCGATCTGCGCGTCGGAGGTGGGGGCCAGGGACACGGTGCTGCCGCAGTCGGCCATCGCCCGCCACGCCTGCGGGGTCAGGCCGGTGGCGTGGATGAGTGTGACGCCGGGGCTGAGGAGGCCGTCCTCCGCCCAGCGCAGCACGGCCTGCGAGGACGGCGTCCCGAAGACCGCGTCCACGCTCACCCCGACGCCCAGCTCCGCGGCCGTACGCGCCAGTTCGGGCCCGTACGCCAAGGCCGGTCCGGCGATCTCGTCGGTGGCGAGAGCGGCCACCCGCAGGGAAAGCAACTGGTCGTCGCTGCTGAAGTACCGGTCCTTCAACCGGGCCAGGTCGCCCGGCCACTGATGGTCCCAGTCGCCGAAGTGCGGCCCCATGGAGGCGTGTACGCCACGGATGCCCGAGTCCAGGAGTGCCTCGATCGCCGCGTCGGAGTGCTCGGGGGTACGGGAGTTGTGCGAGAAGTCGAGCATGCACGTGATGCCGCTGTCGATCGCGGTCAGGGCCGCCAGCCGGGTGCCGACGTACATGTCCTCGGGCCGGTAGACCGTGGCGTGGCCGGCCAGGGTGGCCGCCACGTAGCCGCCGAGGTCGTCGACGTCCGGCATGATCCGGCGCAGCTGGGTCTGCCAGGCGTGCCGGTGGGTGTCGACGAACCCTGGGCACAGGACCGTGCCGGTGGCGTCGACGACCACCGCGCCTTCCGTGCTGAGGCCCCGGCCGACGGCGGCTATGCGGGTGCCCTCGACGAGGAGGTCGCCGCGGTCAAGGATGCCGAGGTCCGGGTCCATGGTGACGATGGCGGCGCCGGTGAACAGGATGCGTCGCCGGGGATCCGCGGACCGGCGGTGCAGTTGGGCGAGTACGGCGGCGGCGGTGCTGCCGGTGTTCGTTGCGGTACTGGTCCTGCGGGTGTTCACGGGGCTCACGGGGTTCCACTTCTGCGTGCTCGGAAGCGGCGGCCTCCGGGCCGGGCGGCCGCCGGTCCCCAGGTTCGCGTGGCCCGGGGGCGCACTGCCAGGCCGCCGTTACCCCAGGTGCGCCACACCCAGGAACCGCACACCCGGGTGGCGTGCGGCCTGGCCACCCGGCACACCGGAGGCGAGGCGGGGTTGGTCCCGCGGCGCGAGCGGTGAGCGGGCCCGGGCTGTGCGCCCTCAGCCGGCCTGAACGTGTGTCAGGGGATGAGGACGGCAACGGGGTGGCGCCGGGGCCGAAAGCGACCCGGCGGCTACGTCTCTGCGGCCACCGGCTCGCGGCCGGGCAGCCCTTCCGCGACGGGTGCGCGGTGCCCGGCGGGTGGGGCGAGCTCGGCGAACGCCGCGGCGGTGCCGCTGCCGGGCTCGGCCTGGTAGACGATCAGCTGCTGTTGCGGGGCCTCGTTGACGGTGAAGGCGTGGAACTGCACCTCCAGCCCACCGACCCGGGAGTGGTGCAGGTCCTTGTGCTGGAGCGTCTTTCCCCCTACGTCGTGCCGGGCCCAGAGCGCCGCGAACGCCGGGCTCCTCGCACAGAGCGTGTCGACCACCTCGCCGATCCGCGCGGAGGCCGGATCACGGCCGTAGGCTGCGCGGAGCTCGGCGGCGCAGCCGTGTGCGGCCCGGTGCCAGTCCTGGTAGAAGCCACGGCCGGCGAGGTCGAGGAACACCATGCGGGCGAGGTTGTCGAATCGCTCGAAGCCACTGTGCAAGGCGGCGGCGAGGGCGTTGTGCGCCAGCACGTCCAGGGCCGGCCCCAGGACGAAGGCGGGCGTGCCCGGCCAGTCCGCCAGCAGCCGGCGCAGCTGCGGGCTCACCTGCTCGGGGCCGCTGACCGGCCGGTGGGGCCCCGGAGGTGTCCGGGCCAGCCGGCGCAGGTGGCCGGCGGCGGCGCCGTCCAGGTCGAGTGCCGCGGCGAGGGCCTCGACGACCTGGGCCGAGGGGCTGCTCTCCCGGCCCTGTTCCAGGCGCATGTAGTAGTCGGAACTGACACCGGCGAGGACGGCGACCTCCTCGCGGCGCAGCCCGGGCGCCCGCCTGCGTCCGTGCGCGCGCAGGCCCACGTCCTGCGGTTTGAGCGCTTCGCGCCGTGCTCGGAGGAACTCACCCAGCGGAGTGCTGTCACCCATGGCCCCAGGCTAGTCGAGCCGCCGTGGGTGCCCTCCGGCGGATCGGGCGGGGTGGGCGCGCGCGGTGCCGTGCCCCGCCGTGCGAGTGCCGGTGGGGTGTCAGTCGCGGGGGAGCCGCAGCGCCAGGCCGTCGAGGACGACCTCCAGGCCGTAGGCGAACTTGACGTCGCGGATCTCGGCGGGGCTGAGGGCCACGGCGTCGGCCCTGGCGTCGGCGTACGCGTTGGCGAGGTGGCTGTGGCCGGCTGCGGCCTGCTCCGCGGCGGGCATGAGGCGGGCGATGAACGCGGCCTCGCTCTCGCCGGAGCGGGCGACCGTGGTGAGCCAGGCCGCCTCGGTGGTGCTGGTGCCGATGACGTAGCCCAGGACGGTGTCGATCGCGCGGCCGGGCTCGGGGAAGCCGGCGGCCGCGAACAGGGCGGTCAGGCGCTCGGAGAAGGACATCAGGTTGGGGCCCAGGTAGGCGAGCCCGGCCTGGCCGAGGACCGAGGCCAGCCACGGGTGGCGCAGGGCCGTCGCCCGGAAGGACCGGGCGGCCTCGGTGGCGGCGCCGCGCCAGTCGGGGCCGTCGGCGGGCGGGACCGTGATCTCGGCGACGACCTCGTCCACGGCGAGCTCCATCAGCTCGTCCTTGGTCGCGACGTGCCGGTAGAGGGAGGTCGCGCCGGCGTTCAGGCGGGCGCCGAGCTTGCGCATGCTGAGCGCTTCGGCGCCCTCGGTGTCCAGCATGACGATCGCCTCGCGGACGATCGCGGACCGGCTGAGCGAGGGCCGCTGGGGCTCGCGCTGCTCGCGGGCCCACACGGACGGGATCGGGTTCGTCTTGGCGGCCATGGCGCTCCTTGGTGGGTGCAGCGTTCACATGAAGAGTACAGGGGCACCGGTTGCGCACGGCGATCCTTGATGCGTACAGTGTTCGCAACGCCGGAGCAGTGTTTGCAATTCGGAAGGAAGCCTGATGGAAACCCGCAATCCACGCCGCTGGTGGATCCTCGTCGTGCTGTGCCTGAGCACGCTGGTCCTGGTGGTCGACAGCATGGCGCTGACCGTCGCGGTGCCGCAGATGACCGAGGACACCGGAGCCAGCGCCCAGGACATCCAGTGGATCCTGGACTCCTATGTCCTGGTCTTCGCGGGCCTCCTGCTGACCTCCGGCAGTCTCGGTGACCGGTTCGGCCGCCGGAAGGTCATGGTGCTCGGCCTGCTGCTCTTCGGTGCGGCCTCGTTGGCCGCGACCTTCTGCACCGACCCCGGCGAAGTGATCGCCGTGCGGATCGCGATGGGCGTCGGCGGGGCGCTGATCATGCCGTCGACGCTGTCGATCCTCATCACCGTCTTCGACGAGGACGAGCGCGGGAAGGCGATGGCGGCGTGGGGCTCGGTGTCGATGCTCGGCCTGGTCGGCAGCCCGGTGCTCGGTGGTGCGCTGATCGACCACTTCTCCTGGCACTCGATCTTCTTCATCAACGTTCCGGTCGTCGCGCTGGCCGTCCTGGCGGCCATGACCCTCATGCCGGAGTCGAAGGGGCCGTGGCAGAAGCCCGACCCGCTCGGTGCGGTGCTGTCCGCGGTCGGTATGACCGCCCTGATCTGGTGGATCATCGAGCTCCCGCAGCACGGCGCCTTCGGCGGCCGGTCGGCGCTCACCCTGGCGGTCGCGGTCCTCGCCCTCGGCGCCTTCGTGGTCTGGGAGAACGTCACCTCCGCACCGATGGTGCCGCTGGCCCTGTTCAAGCAGCGCAACTTCAGCGGCGGTTCGCTCTCGCTGACGCTCGTGCAGATCGGCAACGGCGGCCTGCTGCTGGTGCTCACCCAGTACCTGCAGTTCGTGCTCGGCTACTCGCCCGTCCAGGCGGGCCTGGCGTTCGTACCGCTGGCCGTCGCCGCGCTGATCGGCAACGCCGCCGGCGCCGGGCTCGCCGCGAAGATCGGCAACCGCGTCCTGGTGCTGGCCGGGATGCTCGTCATGGCGTCCTCCTTCGGGCTGCTGGCCACCGTCTCCGCCGCCTCCGGCTTCACCGTCCCGGCCCTTGCGCTCGGCCTGCTCGGCCTCGGCGCCGGCCTGGCGATGCCGGCTGCGGTCGGCGCGCTGATGAGTACCATCCCGGCGGAGAAGGCGGGCGTCGGCTCGGCCCTGAACGACACCATCCAGCAGGCCGGCACCGCGCTCGGCATCGCGATCCTCGGCTCGCTCCTCTCCAGTGGCTTCACCCGTGAGATGCCCGCCGACACGCCCGAACCGGCGAAGCACTCGATCGCCGGCGCGCTGGCCGCCGCCCAGGGGGACGCGGGCCTGGTCCACGCCGCCCGCGAGGCCTTCACCAGCTCCATGTCGGCCACCTTCACCATCAGCGCGATCGGCGTCCTCGCCGCCGCCCTGCTGGCCGCCGTGGTCATGCGGGACACCAAGCCCGCGCCCGCCCAGAATCCGGCGCAGGACTCCGAACTCGTCGCCTGACCCTGACTCTGGCGAGAGGAAGGCCGGTGCCCCACGAGGGCGCCGGCCTTCCTCCATGGCCGGCCCGGTCGGCCGGGCTCGACGGCGGGGGCTTCGGAGCCGGCGTCCGGTCTCAACCGGTCGGCGTCGCCGCTCGCTCCCCGGCGGCCCGCGCCTCCCCGTCCGCGCTGCCCACGCGTCGGATGGCGCTGCCGTCCCGGTAGGGATGTCCGCCGATCAGTGCGTCCGGGACCGTGTGCGTCGCCACCCCGTGGCGTCCGTGAAGTGCACGTCGTAGCGCTCCTGTTCGGTGAGGAGGGCATCGAACGTGTCCTGACCCGCGGCGATTCGGCCGAGGTGGCGGAAGTAGCCGAAGCGTTCGACGGCGGGTGCCATGACCACCAGCAGGTCGGCCGTGCTGCCGGGCGCCGCTCCGAACGCGTGCGGAAGGCCGGGCGGGATGATCAGGAGGTCGCCGGCGGCGACGGTGGTCAGGTGGTCGCCGAGGAGGAACTGCGCGGCGCCGCCGAGTCCGTAGAACAGTTCGGAGGACCGCCCGTGGCAGTGCGGCCTGGCTCCGTCGGCGCCCTCCGTCAGGGTGAGGCGGTTGACGCCGAAGGCGCTGCCGCCGTGGCTGCCGTCTCCGTCGGCCAGCAGGTGGAAGGCGCTGCCCGCGGCGAGGGCGACGACCTCGGCGTGCGCCGCGCGCACGAGGGTGGCCGACCCGGCGTGGGGGACGGCCTCGCGGGTGGGGTCGGGGGGCGGCTGCTGGGGCATCTGCTCGTCCTTCGTAGGTGGTCCGGCGTAGGAGGCCCGGATGATCGGGTTCCATTCGACCGCGGGAATAGCCGGCGAACCAGAAGCAGTTGGCGATGGCACCGATCAGTGATCGCGATGGACCGGCGCACCGGCCGGAGGACCTCGCGCGCAAGGCCGGCAACTCGATGGGGGGATCGTGGAGCTCCGGCAGCTGGGGTATGTCGTGGCGGTGGCGGACGAGGGCGGGTTCGGCCGTGCCGCCGAGCGTCTGAACATCGTCCAGTCCGCGGTCAGCCAGCAGGTCCAGCGGCTGGAGCGCGAGCTGGGGCTGGCCCTCTTCGACCGTTCGGCCCGGCAGGTCCGGCTGACGGCCGCCGGCGAGCGCCTGCTGCCCGAGGCCCGCGCCGTCCTGGCGGCGGCGGAACGCACCCGCCGGGTCGCGGCCGAGATCGTCGACGGTGTCGACGGCGTGCTGCGGCTCGGCGCGGTCCACGGGCCCGGCGATCGCCTCTACCGCGTCCTCGCCGCGCTGGCCGGTCTCGCCCCGCGCCTGCGCGTGCGACTCAGCCGGGCCGCTCCGGCGCAGCGCCTGGCGCAGGTCCGGTCCGGTGTGCTGGACGCCGCCTTCATCCGCGGTCCGGCGACCGTCCCCGGGCTGGAGCTGATCCCGCTGTGGAACGATCCGCTGTACGCCGCCCTGCCCGCCGACCACCCGCTCGCCGGTCCTGCGCCGGCACTCGACGCGCCATCAGCCGGGGCACCGCTGCGCCTGGAGCAACTCGCCGGCCTGCCCCTGCGGCTGGCCCCCCGCGCGGGCAATCCTCCGTTCCACGACCTGGTGACCGGGGCGATGCGCGCGGCCGGGCTCGTCCCGACGGCGCCCGGGCCCGCGTTCACCACGCTGCGGGAGACCCTCACCGAGATCGGCGGCGACCTCCCGTCCTGGACGGTGTTCTACCGCGTGTGCGACCTGCCGCCGATCCCTCGCGTCAGCTACCGCCCGCTGGCGGACCTCTCCCTCGTCACCTCCCTCGCCGTCCGCGGTGGGCCGCCCGCACCGGCCCTGCGTCATCTTCTCCAGGCCCTGTCCGACGTGACCGGCCGGCAGCCGGGCGTCCGTGCGGCGCAGCCGCCGTCGGCGGGTGGCGCACCGGCCCCGGCAGAGCAGCGCGGCTGAGGGCGGCCCTGACCCGCAGGATCGCCCCCGTCCCGGCGGCCCACAGGCGGGCGAGGTGCCGCGCGAGGGGGTGTCGTGTGAGGTGCCGTGCGATCAGTGCCGGCCCTGATCGCACGGCCGGGCAGCTACTGCAACCCTTGGGTTGCGCCTCCGAGGGTGATGTGCAACTCTGGAGTTGCACCCCAATCCCGACATGAAGGAGTTCCCTGATGAGCGAGGACCGGATCGAACGAGAGACCCTGATCGAGGCGCCCGTGGAGCGGGTCTGGTCGCTGGTGACCGAGCCCGGGTTCTGGGTGACCGACAAGCCGGGCCGGTCCGGCGCGGTGGCGAAGGAGGGCGAGTCGGTGGTGGCGAGGAACGCCGAGTACGGCGACTTCCCGGTGCGCGTGGAGAAGATCGAGGAGCCGACGTACCTGGCGTACCGCTGGGCCAGTGCCTTTCCCGGGGAGGAGCTGCGCGAGGACAACAGCACCCTGGTGGAGTTCACGCTGACCTCGGAGGGCGACAAGACGCGCCTGCGCGTCGTCGAGAGCGGCTTCGCGGCGCTGGCCGGCTCGGAGGAACTGCGCCGCAAGGCCGTGCAGGACAACACCGGCGGCTGGCCCCAGGTGCTCGACGCGTTCAAGAAGCGCACCGAGCAGTCGGCGGCGTGACACAGGAGCCTCGCGGCGCCGTCGAGGCGGCCGGCAGCGTCCTCGCCGCGCTGGCCGATCCGACCCGGCGTCAGCTGCTCGACCTGCTCGCGGCGCAGGGTGAGGCCACCGCGACGGCGCTCGCCGAGCGGCTGCCCGTCTCGCGTCAGGCGGTGGTCAAGCACCTCGCCGTCCTGGACGCCGCCGGGCTGGTCTCCGGCAGCCGGGCCGGACGCGAGGTGCGGTACGCGGTGCGGCCCGCGGCGCTGGACGCGACGGCGCGCTGGATGGCCGAGCTCGCGTCCGACTGGGACCGGCGGCTGGCGGACATCAAGCGCATCGCCGAGGCGGCGGAGCGGGACTCACACCGGTAGGTACGGCGGTGCTCGGCGCAACAGCGGTACGGCGGTAGGGCGGCCCCGCAGTCCGGCAGTCCGGCAGTCCCGCAATCCGGCAGCGGTGCTTGCCGTGACACTCGCGTCACGACAAGCACCGGTGCCGTACCGGCCTGTGGGAGCACGGGTCAGTAGATGGAGATCCGCTCGGGCGTCGGCTCCGGCGCAGGCGCGGCCGCGCCGTGCTGCGCGTGGTGGTGGTCCGCGGAGCGGCCCGGGCGGACCGGCCACCAGAGGCTACGGCCCAGCAGCGCGGCCACCGCCGGCACCAGCACCATCGACAGTACGAACGCGGAGAGCATGATGCCCAGCGCCATCGCGAAGGCGACCTGCTCGCTGCCCGGGGTCGTGGCAAGGCTGGCGAACGAGCCTGCCAGCACGACGCCGGCCGTCGCGATGGCCGGGGCGGTGTGCCGTACCGCGCGGGCCACGGCGGCGCGGGCCGGGCCCGGTCGCTGCATCTCCTCCCGGATCCGGTCGCTGATCAGGATGTTGTAGTCGGTACCCAGCGCCACGACGAACAGGAACAGCACCAGCGGGAGGACGAAGCTGACACCGGGCCTGTGCAAGCCGTGCTGGAACAGCAGGGTGGCGGCGCCGAGTGTGGCCGCGAAGCCGAGCCCGACGCAGAGCATCAGTGCCACCGGTGCGAGCAGGCTCCGCAGCAGCAGGAGCAGGATCAGTGCGATCAGCGCGGCCGCGACCGGGAAGACGATCTTGAGGTCGTGGTCGACCGCGGTCGAGATGTCGGCGAAGATCGCGGCCGTGCCGCCCACATGGGCCGTCGTGCCGGCGGGGGTGTGTGCGGCGACCGTGGCCCGGACCGGTCCGGACGCGAGGTCGCGGGCCTGCTGGCTCTGCGGGTCCGCCGTCAGGTAGAGGTCGATCCGGGCGGCCAGGTGGTCCTCGTTCAGCGCGCTCCGCCCGACCTGGCCGACGCCCTCGACCTGGGCGAGCGCGTGTGACAGGCCGTCAAGCCGTTCCACACTGAGGGTGCTGCCGTCCGTGGCGGCGACGAAGACGCTCGTCGGGTCGGACACACCGGCCGGCAGTGCGCGGGAGATCTCGGCCGCGGTGGCCGCGGCGGGGGTGCGGGCACCGCCACCGTCGTGGCCGTAGTCCATCCGGATCCCGGCCATCCCGGCGGCCAGCGCGCCCAGCAGGGCGACGGAGGCGGCCAGCAGCGTCAGCGGCCGTCGCGCGACCAGCGCGCCGAAGCGGGCGGCCAGGCCTGGGCGCGGCTCACGCCTGAGGGCGCGAGAGGGCCAGAACATCTTGCGTCCGGCGGCCGCGAGCAGAGCCGGCATCAGGGTCAGGCTGCCCACCAGCATCACCAGCACCGCGATGGCGATGGCCGGGCCCAGCGAGCGGAACTGCCCGAAGGTCGCCACCCCCAGCGTGGCGAATGCGGCCACGATGGTCAGCGCCGCCGAGGTGATCGCGTTGCCCACCCGGCCGGCCACGTCGGCGGCCACCGCGCGGGCGGGCTGCTCGGGCCGGGCCCGCAGCTGCTCGCGGAAGCGGAACAGCAGGAACAGCAGGTAGTCGACGCCGATGCCGAGCAGGACCACGCTGATCAGCCCCGGCGTGCTCGCGTCCAGCTTGAGGCCGGTGAGCGTCGCGACGCCCGCGACGGCGCCCGATGCCGCGCCGCCGATCAGTGCGACCGCGATCAGCGGCAGCAGGGCCGCCAGCACGCTGCGGAACACCAGCACGTTGAGCAGCACGATGAGCCCCATGACGAGGATGTTCCCGATCAACGCGGCCGCCTTGTGGGAATCGGCGGTATCGACGGTGTCGGCCATTCCCCCGGTGAAACCGGTACGCATTCCCTCCTCGGCGAACAGTGTTCTGGCGGCGTCCCGGAAAGCGCGGTAGACCTTCTGGACGCCCTCGTCCGCGGAATTCCCGATGAGTTCGACGGAGAGCAGCTCGAAGCTCCGGTCGGGCGCCACCATGGCCGGAGCGACCCGAGGAGTCTGGGAGTGGTCCGGGACGAGGAAGGGCGGGTCGTCCTCGGTCCGGGGCATGATGACCCGGCGCTGGGCCAGCTTCGCCGCTCCGGCCTCGACCCGATGCTGGTCGGCGGGGGTGAGGGCCTTGCCGTCGGAGCGGGCGACCAGCACCGTCACGGTGCTGGCGTCGGGCTTCACCCCGAACTTCTCCTCGGCGATTCTCAGGGCGGCGGCCGAGTCGTAGCTCCCGGGCAGGAAGTCCCCGCTCTGGCTCTGGGTGACGCGGGCGAGCAGGATCGGGCTCAGCAGACTCAGTGCGATACCCAGCACCGCCCAGAGGGCGATGACCTTCCACGCATTTCTGGTGGAGAATCCGGTCAGGGCGCGGATCAAGATTTCCTCCGGCATGGCGGCTTGCAATTCCGGGGGTTCCCGGCCGGCATCCAGACCATCACGTCACCGGGCCCCGGGTCGTCCTGGCAGCGGATGAACCGGACCGGGGCCCGAGGTCCGCCGCCGGCCGGCGACCAGGACCCTGGTCCTGGTCGGGGATCCGCCGTAGGGCCCGTGTCCGGGCCGATGGCCGGGTGCCAGAATGGATCATGACGGCGGCACAGCCGCGCCGGGCGCCCGCCCGGAGGGCCGGACCCAGGGGGAACAGACATGCGCAGGCGCCGGCACCCCGGGCCCGGCCTCCTCGCCCGCAGGCTGCCGGGCGGCGACGTCCTGCCCTGGACCCGCGACGAGGCGCTGGTGGCCATCGGGGCCGGTGCGATCGACCTGCTCGGCTACTCGCTCCTCAGCGAGACCGACGATCACCCCGTCACCGTGACCGGGCTCCTTCTGATCATCCTGTCGGCCCTGCCGCTGCTCGTCCGACGCCGTCATCCGGTGTCGGTGATCGCGGCCGTCCTGGTGATGGGCTCGGCACTCAGGCTGACCGAGCCGATGTCCAGCCACTTCGGCGGCGTCCTCACGGTCGCCCTGTACTCGCTCGCCAGGGCCTGCACCGGCCCGATCACGGCGCTGGGGTCCGCCGCGACGGTCCTGGTCAGGCTGCTGAGCCAGAGCTACGGCCGGCTTCCGTCCTGGCAGGACCTCCTCGCCGACGTCGTCTCCGTCGGGCTCGTCATCGGCACCGCCCTGGTGGTCAACCGCTGGCAGCGGGAGGTGGCGGCCAACCGCACGCTGCTGGCCGACCGCGCGGTGGCCGAAGAACGCCGCCGCATCGCAAGGGAGTTGCACGACATCGTGGCCCACCACATCACCACCATGCAGCTGATGGCCGGCGGCGCCCGGGCCAACCTGGCGGGCGACCCGGAGGTGGTCCGCGACGCCCTGGTCACCCTGGAGACCTCCGGACGGCTGGCCCTGCGCGAGATGCGCCAACTCCTCGACGTCCTGCGGGCCGGCGACGAACCGGAGGACACGCCCGCGGCGCCCCAGCCCGGCGCCGGCGACCTCCACCGCATCGTCGCCGACTCGACGCTCGCCGGCCTGCCGACCGAACTCAGCATCCGCGGGGAGGAACGCCCGCTGCCACCGGCCCTCGGCCTGACGGTGTTCAGGATCGTCCAGGAGGCGCTCACCAACGCGGCCAAGCACGCCGGCCCCGCCCGTACGTGCGTGCGGCTGACCTACCTTCCGGACCGGATCACCGTGGAGGTCCGTGACGACGGCGGGGGAGCACCGCCCCGGGAGGGCGATCGGCCCGGCAGCCGGCCCGGGTACGGGCTGGTCGGTATGCGCGAGCGGGTCGCCCTGCACGGTGGCACCCTGCGGACCGGCCCGCAGGACGGCGGCGGGTTCGCGGTGGCGGCCGACCTGCCGCTGACCCCCGACGAGGCGGCCGAGGCAGCCGCAGAGCGAGGGGAGCCGCGCCGATGACCGGGGCGCCGCAGAAGATCACCGTGCTGATCGTCGACGACCAGCCGCTGGTGCGGCGCGGCCTGGCGCTGATCCTCGGCCCCGACCCCTCCATCGAGGTGGTCGCCGAGGCCGAGGACGGAGCCCAGGCCGTCGCCCTCGCGCACCAACTGCGCCCGGACGTCGTGGTGATGGACATCCGGATGCCCGTCCTGGACGGGGTCGGCGCGACCGAGGAACTCGCCGGCAGCCTGCCCGAGTGCCGGGTGCTGGCCCTGAGCACCTTCGATATGGACGAGTACGTGGTGGCCGCCCTGCGCGCCGGCGCCTACGGGTTCCTGCCCAAGGACATCTCCCCGGAGGAACTGGGCGCGGCGATCCGCATCGTCCACGCCGGCGAGGCGACCGTCGCGCCGCGCCTGCTCACCCGGCTGATCTCCACCTATGTGCGGGCGCCCCGCAACGCGCCGCCCCCGCTCGCCGCCGGCCCGGGCGACCTCACGCCCCGCGAGGTGGAGGTGTGGCGCCTGATGGCCACCGGTCTCGACAACGGCGAGATCGCGTGCGCCCTGGACATCAGCCTCTCCACCGTCAAGAACTACATCACCAGCATCTTCGGCAAGCTCGATGTGCGTGACCGTGCCCAGGCGGTCATCGCAGCCTACGAATCCGGCCTGGTCACCGTCGGCGCCGGACGATGAGCCGGCCGACTCGGCTGCCGCGGGCCGGCCCGGCGACACCGACGGGGCGGGGGTCGGCCTGGCGCAGTCGCGGAGTCTTCGCATTCTCACCAGATGATCGTTACTTGCCGGTAAGTCATAAGTCTGTTCAAGGACTTCCCGATATGAGAGGTTGCCCTGCCCGCCCTGCGAACAGCCGCCGGAACGGGCTCCCTTCCTTCGAGTGAATCTGGTGACAGCTATGAGAATTGCCGGCAGAGTGATCGTCCCCACCGTGGTCGCGGGGGTACTCGCCCTGGGCTTCGCGGCCCCGGCCACGGCCGCTCCGGCCGCTGCGGCGCCGGCGGTCGCCGCCCCGGTCGCCCCCGCGGTGTCAGCCCCCACCTCCTTCCTGGCAGCGAGTGTGACCGAGAGTCAGTGGCTCTCCGACGTGCGGGCGGCCATCGCCCCGGCACGGACCTGGATCGAGCAGCGCTCGGCCGCTGCCGCGGCCTCGGGTGAGCGGCCGGCGATCGTGTTCGACATCGACAACACGACGTTGCAGACGCACTTCCACCCGTTCCTGCAGCCCGCTATCCCGTCGGTGCTCGAACTCGCGCGCTTCGCGCGTTCGCGTGGTGTCGCCATCATCTTCGTCACCGCTCGCCCGGACTTCATCGAGGAGCTGACGGAGCACAGCCTCCAGCACGCCGGCTACACCGTCGACGGCCTCTACGGCCGTGACTTCACCGACCTCTTCGAGCCGGTGCAGGACTTCAAGACGGACAAGCGCATCGAGGTCGAGCAGCAGGGCTACACGATCATCGCCAACATCGGGAACAACACCACCGACCTGGTCGGCGGCCACGCGGAGCGGACCTTCAAGCTCCCCGACTACAACGGCCTGCTCTCGTAGTACCGGGGCGGTAGTACGCGCGGTGCCCCATGGTGACGAGGCTTCAGCCCCGGGGCTGTCGCCTCGTCACCATGGCGCTGGTACGCGGCGGCTCACTTGACCGATCCCGCCATGGCGCCCTGGACGAAGTAGCGCTGGCAGGAGAAGAACACGAGCACCGGCACCAGCAGCGACAGGAAGGCGCCCGGCGCCAGCACGTCCAGGTTGGCGCCGAACTGCCTCATCTGGGACTGCAGTAGCACCGTCAGAGGCTGGGAGTCGCTGCCCGCGAAGACCAGGGCGACCAGCATGTCGTTCCACACCCACAGGAACTGGAAGATGGCGAGGGAGGCGAGTGCGGGCCCGGCCAGCGGCAGGGCGAGCTTGCGGAAGATGGCCCACTCGCCGCAGCCGTCCATCCTGGCGGCTTCCAGGATCTCCTGCGGGATCTCCAGGAACTGGTTGCGCAGCAGGAAGACGGCGAACGGCAGTCCGTACGCGACGTGGAACAGCACCACGCCGGGCACCGTCCCGAACAGGCCGACCGCGCCGAGCAGTTTGGCCACCGGGATGAGACCGATCTGGACCGGCACCACCAGCAGGCCGACCACCACCACGAACAGCCGGTCCCGGCCGGGGAAGTCCAGCCAGGCGAAGGCGTACCCGGCGAGTGCGGCCAGGGCCACGGTCAGCAGGGTGGCCGGCACGGAGATCAGTACGGTGTTCCAGAACGCGTGGAGCACCTCGCCGCCGGAGAGCAGGGCGGTGTAGTTCTCCAGGGTGAGCCGGGCGGGTTCGCCGAGGACGGTCCACCACCCGGAGGCGGCGCTGTCCTGTTTGGGGCGCAGCGAGGTGATCAGCAGGCCGACGGTGGGCATCAGCCACAGCGCGGCGGACAGCAGCAGCACGGCCTGGACGAGTCCGCTGCGGGTCAGTGCGCCGATCCGGGCGGCGGGGCCGGGGCGTGGCGGGCGGCCGGTGGCCGGGGCGGGCCCCGCCGCCGGGGTGTCGGCGGTGGGACGGGGGAGCAGCTCGGTCATCGCGGGCTCCTGCGGAAGCGTCGGATGTTGAGGATCATGGCGGGGATCACGAGCAGGAGCAGCAGGACACCGAGGGCGCTGCCGAGTCCCTGGTCGTTGCCGCCGCCGAAGGAGACCAGCCACAGGCGCAGCGCGAGGACGCCGGAGTCCTGCTGGACGGGCCCGGGGGCGATGACGAAGACCAGGTCGAAGATCTTCATCACGTTGATCACCATGGTCACGAAGACCACGCCGAGGACGGGGGCGAGCTGCGGCACGGTGATCCGGCGGAAGATCTGCCACTCGCCGGCGCCGTCCATCCGGGCCGCCTCAAGGGTCTCGCGGGGCAGGTTGGCGAGGCCGCCGGCGATGATGACCATGGCGAAGCCGGCCCAGATCCAGATGTACGCGCCGATGATCGCCGGGGTCACCAGGGCCGGGCCGAGCCATTCGATGCCGCGGTAGGGGGCGGCGAAGTCGGCGGCGGGCAGGTTGACGGCGCCGGTGGCGTGCCCGGGGAACCGGAAGGAGCCGTCCGGTGCGGTGGTGGTGGTCGCCACCGTCCGTGTGCCGTCGAGAAGTTGGACGGTGATGCCGGGCAACCCCCGTTCGCCCGGGTCGACCTTGCCCGGGGTGCCGCCGCCGGGGGTGACGTCCAGGTAGACCACGCCCCGGACGCCGTCGCCGGGGAGGTCGGTGGCGGCCGGCCGGGCCTCGGACGGAAGGGCGGCGGGCTGGATGCCGACCAGCGGCACGGTGAGCGCGGCGGGCCCGTCCGGTTGGACGGTGCGGGCCTCGGCGGTGCGCACCGAGCCGTCGGGCAGGGCGGTGGGCCCGCCGGGCCGCGGGCGGGCGCCGGGGTAGGTGGTGGCGGGGTCGAAGGTGTCGTGCACGGCGGTGGCGGCGGCGTTCAGCACGCCGCGCTGCGGGTCCTGCTCGTACACCAGGCGGAAGGTGATGCCGGCGGCGAGGAAGGAGATCGCCATCGGCATGAACACCAGCAGCTTGAACGCGGTGCCCCAGCGGACCTTCTCCGTCAGCACGGCGAAGACCAGGCCGATGGCGGTGACCAGGGCGGGTGCCACGGCCACCCAGATGGCACTGTTGCGCAGTGCGGTGAGGTTGGCGTCGTCGCCGAACGCCGTCCGGTAGTTGCCGAGTCCGACGAAACCGCTGCCGGAGGCGTCGAAGAGGCTGCGCACCACGGACCAGCCGATGGGGTACAGGACGAACGCGCCGAGCAGGGAGAGGGCCGGGAGCAGGAAGAGCAGGGCGAGGCTCCGGCGCCGCAGGGCGGCGCCGAAGCTCCGGGGAGTGGATGCCATCGTCTGTCGGCCCGTCAGCCCTGGTAGGCGGCGGCCGCGGCGGCTTCGAGACGCTGGGCGGTGCCGTTGACGTCGGAGGGGTCGGCGAGGAAGTCCTGGAGGATCTTCCACTCGCCGCTGCCCTGGGTGCCGCCGAAGGCCGCGGGGGCCTGGTCGGAGAGGTCGAAGCGGAAGGTGTCGGCGGCCGCGATCAGCGACTCGGCGGTCTGCCGCGTGGTGGCGTCCGGGTAACGGGCGGTGTCGAGGGACTTGTTGGGCGACAGGAAGCCGCCTGCCTGGGCCCAGACGCCGGCCGCCTCGGGCGTGGCGAGGAACTCCAGCAGTTGCTGGGCTGCGTCCTTGTGCTTGGCGTCCTTGAGGACGACGGCCGCGTCGCCGCCGCCGACGACGGGCGGCTTGCCGGTGCCGACCGCGGGGAAGGGGAAGAACCTCGCGTCCTCGCCGACCTTCTTGCCCAGGTCGCCGGAGATGACGGCGCCGACGAAGTCGCCCTCGTAGACCATCGCGGCCTTGGGCTTGTCACCGAAGACCTGCTGGACGGACTCAGGGAAGTCGGTCTGCAGGGCGCCCTTGCCGCCGCCGGCGACCAGTTGCCGGTCACCGAAGAGCTTGCCGAGCGTGGTGAGGGCGTTCACCACGGTCGGGTCGGTCCAGGGGAGTTGGTGCTTGGCCAGCTTGTCGTAGTTCTCCGGGCCGGCCTGGGAGAGGTAGACGTTCTCGAACCAGTCGGTGAGCGGCCAGCCGGCCTCGCCGGCGACGGAGAAGGCGGGCAGGCCGGAGTCGGACACGGCGTGGCCGGTGGCCAGCAGCTGGTCGAAGGTGGCCGGGGGCTTGGCGCCGGCGCCGTCGAGGGCGGAGGGGCTGTACCAGACGGTCGACTTGTGGGCGGCCTTGAAGTACAGGCCGTACAGCTTGCCGTCCACGGTGCCGTAGTCGCTCCAGACCTTGGCGAAGTCGTGCTTCAGCCGGTCGGCGACGGTGGGGGAGAGGGGCTCCAGCCAGCCCTTGCGGGCGAACTGCTGGAGGACGCCGAGCTGCGGCATCATGACGACGTCCGGCGGGTCGCCGCCCTCGACCTTGCTCCCGACCAGGGTGGAGACGTTGTCGCCGGTGGAGATGTAGACGGTCTTGGCGCCGGTCTTGGCGGTGAAGGCGTCCAGTACCTTCTGGAAGTTCTTCTGCTCGGCGCCCGTCCAGGTCGCGGCGACGCTGACGGTCTGTCCGCTCAGTGGCTTGGCGCCGGCGTTGTCGGCGGCCGGGGTGGTGGTGCCGCAGGCGGTGGCGGTGGTGGCCAGGCCCAGGGCGGCCGTCAGTGCGAGGGCCGGTCGTCGGGTTCGCATGGTGGGGGTGTCCTCTCGGTGTGGCAGGTGCCGGCCGGGGCCGGGTGCCGTTCGGGGGTGGGATCGGTCCGGTCGGAGGCGGCCGGACTGCCGGGCAGAGATGGGGAGAAGGTGCGGCCCGCCCCACGGGGTGGGGTCCTTGGGGCGGGCCCCCGCCGCCGGGGCGGGAAGTGGCCGGCGGCGGCGCCGCGCGGTCGGCGCGGCGGGATCAGGGGGCTCGGAGGGGTGGGGCCGGGGGCTCGGGGGCTCCGTCAGAAGGAGCGGCCGTCGCGGGCCCACCAGGCGGTGGTGCCGGCCGGCAGGATGCCCGGCGGGCACGGGCCGCTGGCCAGCAGCGGCTCGCCGTCGACGGGCGCGAGGGCGGGCCCGTCACCGAAGTTGACGGCGCACAGCAGTCCTTCGCCGCGGACGAAGGCGAGCACGCCCGGCGGGGTGTCCAGCCAGCGCAGGGTGCCCTCGCCGAGCTGCGGGAGCACCCTGCGCAGGTGCAGGGCGTCGCGGTAGAGGTGCCAGGCGGAGCCGGTGTCGGCGAGCACCCGCTCGGCGGTGTGCGCGGCGAAGTGCGCGGGCTGCGGCAGCCAGGGCTCCTTCGCGCCGGCCGGGCTGAAGCCGAACGGCGACTCGAGCCCGGACCAGGGCAGGGGGATGCGGCAGCCGTCCCGGATGCCCACCCGACTGCCGGTGCGCTGGAAGATGGGGTCGGTGATGAGATGGTCAGGCAGGTCGTCGACCTCGGGCAGGCCGAGCTCCTCGCCCTGGTAGAGGTAGGCGGCGCCGGGCAGGGCCAGCATCAGCAGGGCGGCCGCGCGGGCCCGGACGCCGCCGGAGAGTTCGTCGGCGGCGGCGAAGCGGGTGGTGGTGCGGACCTGGTCGTGGTTGTTGAGCACCCAGGTGACGGTGGATCCGGTGGCGGCGATGTCCTGGACGGCCTCGTCGATGACGCGGTGGAAGTGGGCGGCGTCCCAGGGGGCGTGCAGCAGGTGGAAGAAGAACGCCTGGTGCAGCTCGTCGGGGCGTACGTACGCGGCCTGCTCGGCGGGGGTGGGCACGGATGCCTCGCCGACCAGCAGCCGGTCTCGGCCGTCGCGGGCGGTGTACTCCTCGCAGATCGCCCGCCAGTGGCGCCACACGTCGTGGACCTCGGGCTGGTTCCAGGCCAGCGGGTTGACGGAGTCGCGGGTGCGCTCGTCGGCCTCCGGGTCCGGGGAGTCGGGCAGTTCGGGGTGCTTGTACAGGCCGGCGGCGACGTCGATCCGGAAGCCGTCGGCGCCGCGGTCCAGCCAGAACCGCAGCACCCGCTCGAACTCGGCGGCGACCGCCGGGTCGCGCCAGTTGAGGTCGGGCTGCTCGGGTGTGAACAGGTGCAGGTACCACTGGCCCCAGCTGCCGTCCGACTCGCGGACCCGGCTCCAGGCCGGGCCGCCGAACATCGCCCGCCAGTTGTTGGGCGGCAGTTCGCCGTGCTCGCCCCGCCCGTCGGCGAAGTGGAACGGAGCGCGTTCGGGGCTGCCGGGTGCGCCGGCGAGCGCCGCCCGGAACCACGGGTGCTCGCTGGAGCAGTGGTTGGGCACGATGTCGAGGATCAGCTTGAGGCCGAGCAGCCGGCAGTCCTCGACGAGGTCGTCGAAGTCGTCCAGGGTGCCGTACAGCGGGTCGACGGCGCAGTAGTCGGCGACGTCGTAGCCGTGGTCGTGCTGCGGCGAGACGTAGAACGGGTTGAGCCAGACGCCGTCGACGCCGAGCCGCTTCAGGTACGGGAGGCGGGTGCGCACGCCGGCCAGGTCCCCGATGCCGTCGCCGTCGGAGTCCTGGAAGCTGCGGACGTAGACCTGGTAGATCACCGCGTCCCGCCACCACCCGTGATCCGGGGTCGCGGGAGCGTCCGGAGCCGTGATCAGCAGGCCGAGACCGGGTGGGGGTGGAGGGTCGCCGGGCAGGGGAGACCTGAGCATGTGTCACCTCGAAGAGAGCACGGCGCAGCGGCCGCGCGAGTCGCACGGTCCCCGTTCGCGCCGTCCCGGGCGGCGGGGATGCATGCATGTTATGTATGCCGGAAGATGACGTCCAGGGGTACTGGCGCGTTAACTAAGGGGAGAGCTGGGGCGTATCCGGACATAAGGAGAGGGCTCGGATACTTAACAAGTAAGTATCCGAGCCCTCGAAGGAGAGATCCGACCCGAAAGCCGTTCCGCTACCGCTACCCGCCGACGATCTCCCGGAGATCCGCCGCCATCCGCGACACGGCCGCGTCCGCCGTACCGCGGCCCAGCAGCGCGTCGTACGAGGCGGCACTGATCGCCAGGCTCAGCTGCTGGTACGCGGCCACCGACGGCCGCTGCACCGCCGTCTCCAGCCCGCGCCGCAGCACCGGCAGGTACGGATAGCGTCGCACCAGCTCGGCATCGGTGTACAGGTCCGCCCAGACCGGCGGCACCCCGCCCTCGGTGAGTACCTGGCGCTGCACCTCGACACCGGTCAGGTAACGGATCAGCTCCCGCGCCGTCCGCTGGTGCCGGGAGGCGGCACCGACCGCCAGGTTCGAACCGCCGAGCACCGCCGCGCCGGCCCCCTGCGGCCCCGGCAGCGGCGCCACCCCGAACCTGCCCGCAACCTTCGATCCGGCCCCCGCGGCCTGCGGATACACGTACGGCCAGCTGCGCAGGAACAGCAGCCGCCCGTCCTGGAACGCCTGCCGCGACTCCTCCTCGCGAAACCCCAGCGCCTCGCGGGGAATCCAGCCCTCGCGCACCCCACCGGCCAGGAACTCCAGCCCGGCCCGGGCCTGCGGGCCGTCCACCGCCACCCGCCCGCCGCCGTCCAGGAACCGCCCACCCGCCGAGGCCACCGCCTCCGCCACGTTCACCGTCAGCCCCTCGTACGGCAGCAGCTGGCCCGCGTAGCCCTCCAGGCCGTGCCGGGGCGCGACCGTCCGGGCGAGCCGCGCCAGATCCGCCCAGGTCTCCGGCACCCGCTCGCCCTCCGACTCCAGCACATCCGAGCGGTAGTACAGCAGGCCGACGTTGGTCACGAACGGCACCGCGTACAGCCGCCCCTCCCACCGCCCGGTGCCCACCGCGGCGGGCAGCAGCCGATCGGTGGGGATCTGCGCCTCGTCGAGCGCGGCGATCCACCCGCGCTGCGCGAACTCCGCCGTCCACACCACGTCGAGGTTCACCACGTCGAACCGGTCGCTCCCGCGCGACAGGCCCTGGGCCAGCTGCGCCCGGACCTCGTCCGCCGCGTCCGGCAGCTCCACGAGAGTCGCCCGCTCCTGCGGGCGGGCGGCGTTCCAGCCGTCGAGCAGACCCTGCAGATAGCCCGCCCGGTCCCGGCCGGTGGCCAGCGTCACCGGCCCGGTACCGGACCCACCGCCCCGCCCGGCGCCCTCGCCGGGCAGCGAACAGCCGTCCGTCAGCAGCGCACCGGCCAGCAGCGCCGCCAGCTTTCCCACACTCCGACGGCGCACCGCACCGACCTCCAACCTCGCCCGCACGACCGCCCCGGCGGCGGGTACACCCCGCCACTGCCGGGTACCCAATGGGCCGGGCGGTCTGCCTCGCGTACCGTGTGATCGGGCCGAACCACCGGGCCACGTCCACTGACGACAGAGTATGCCCGGACGATCGAAGGGAGGGGAGAGTCGCAGTGCGGCTACCGCTGCTCGCCCTGCTGGCCAAGGAGCCCGCGCACGGCTATGAACTGAAGCAGGCCCTTGAACTGACCTTCGGCGCCGCGTACCCTCGGGCCAACATCGGCCAGGTCTACGTCACTCTCGGGCGTCTCGAGAAGGCGGGCCTGATCGAAGGCCAGGACGTCGCCCAGGACGGGAAGCCGGACAAGCGCGTCTACGCCATCACCGAGGCAGGCCGCCAGGAGGTGGCCGAATGGTTCGCCGAACCGACCGAGGGGCCCCGGGTCCGCGACGACTTCTACATCAAGCTCGTCCTCGCCCCCGAGACCGAACTCGCCGACCGGCTGACCCTCATCAACAACCAGCGCCGCCACTACCTCAACGTCATCCGCGGCCTCAACCGGATGGCCACCGAGGAACGCGGCAACCGGGTCTCCCAGCTGCTCATCGAAGGAGCCGTCCTGCACCTCCAGGCGGACCTCGACTGGCTGGAGCGCTGCCAGGAGGAGCTCACGTGAGCGGCCACGACGCCGAGGCCATCGCACCCGTGCCGCAGGGCACCGCGCCCGTGCCACCGGCCGGCGCACCCGTGCCGCAGGGCGCCCCGCCCGTACTGCGCGCCACCGGCCTCACCAAGACGCACCGCGGCGCCCGCCCCGGCGCCGACGTGCCGGCCGTCCGCGGCGTGGACCTCACCGTCGACGCCGGCGAGTTCGTCGCCATCACCGGCCCCTCCGGCGCGGGCAAGTCCACCCTCCTCCACCTGCTCGGCGGCCTCCAGCGCCCCGACACCGGTGAGATCCACCTCGGCGGCCGACGCGTGGACACCCTGCGCGAAGCCGACTGGGCCGTCCTGCGCCGCCGCCGCATCGGCATCGTCTTCCAGACCGGCAACCTCGTCTCCGACCTCACCGTCGCCGACAACATCGAACTGCCCGCGCTGCTCGCCGGCCACCCCGCCCGCGCCGCCCGCGAGCGCCGGGAGGGCCTGCTCGCCGAACTCGGGCTCACCGACCGGGCCACCGCCGCGCCCGCCGCGCTCTCCGGCGGCGAACGCCAGCGCGCGGCCCTCGCCCGCGCCCTCGTCAACGACCCCGACCTGCTGCTCGCCGACGAACCCACCGGCAGCCTCGACAGCCGCAGCGCCCGGGAGGTGCTCGCCCTGCTCACCCGCCACCACGCACGAGGCCGGACGATCGTGCTGGTCACCCACGACGCCCGGGTGGCCGGCAGCGCCGACCGGGTGGTCAGCCTCTTCGACGGCCTGATCACCGACGACGCGCGCATCACCGACAGCCCGTCGGCCCGCCCAGTCATCGACCTCGGCGGCTGAGCCCGTGCGCGCCGCCCTGCGCTGGATACGCGCGGACCTCCGCTCCCACCGCCTGCCCGCCCTGCTCGTGGTGCTCGCCACCGCCGGCACCGTCGCCGCCCTGCTGCTCGCCGGCGCGCTGCTGGACACCGTCGGCGGCCCCTGGCAACGGCAGTTCGCCCGCGCCGACGGCGTCCACGTCTGGGTCGAGACGCGCAGCGAACACGCCGACACCGCCCTCGCGACCCTGCCGGGCGTCACCGGCGTCGCCGGACCCTACCCGACCGCCATCGTCGACCTCACCGGCCGCGACGGCACACCCGTCACCGGTCCGCCGCTCGCGCTCGGGCTGCGCGCGGCCGACCCCGAACCCGCGGCCCTCTCCCACCCGCTCCAGGCCACCGGCAGCTGGCTCGGCCCCGCACACCCCGACGGCGTCGTCCTGGAACGCTCCCTCGCGGCCTCCGCCTGGGTCCGCACCGGCGACCGGATCACCGTCCGCGGCACCGACGGCCGGGAACACGCCCTCACCGTCCTCGGCACCGCCGACAGCCCCGACCGCGCCCGCCACCCCGATCTGCGGCCCGGCCTCGGCTGGGTCCTGCCGGGCACCCTCGACCTCGTCCAGCCCGACGCGGGCCGACAGGGCCACGCCGTCGGCCTGCGCCTGGCCCACCCCGCCGACGCCGACTACATCGCCCAGCGCGCCGTCAACGCCCTCGGCGGCGACCAGGTCACCCACGTCGCCACCTGGACCGACGCCCGCGACTCCCACGAACGCGAGACCCGTCCCGTCGGCCTGCTGCTGGGCCTGTGCGGACTCGCCGCCCTGCTCGCCGCCGCCCTGGCGATCGCCGGCGCCGCCGGCGGCCGGGTCCGGGCCCGCCGTGGCGACATCGCCACCCTCAAGGCGCTCGGCTTCACCCCCGCCGGCATCACCCGGATGTTCGTCCTCCAGCACCTGCTGCTGGCCGGGCTCGGCCTCGCCGTCGGCGCACTCGCCGCCGCCGTGCTGCTACCCGCCTTCGTCCCCGACCCCGGCGGCTCGTCCGCCCCGTGGAACGGCTGGAGCGCCTGGAACGCCTGGCACGCCGTCCTCGGCACCGGCCCGGTCGCCGCCCTGGCCGCCCTCGCCTGCCTGGGCACCGTCGCCCTCGCCGCCGCCGTACCCGCCCTGCGCGCCGCCCGGGTCCCGGCCCTCCCGCCACCCGAGGGCACCCACGGCGAGGACCGGCCGCCCCGCGCCGCCCGGCTCGCGCTGCTGCGCCACCTGCCGCCCGCCCTCGTCCTCGGCGTACGCGCAGCCCTGCGCGGCCGCGGCCGCACCGCGCTGGCCGCCGGCCGGCTCGCCGTCCCGGTGATCGCCTGCACCCTGGCGCTCACCACCTGGTCCACCCTCGACGGCCTCGACCGCGCCGCCACCGGCGGCCGGCACTCGGCCGACCTCACCGTCCGCGCCACCCCCGGGCCCGACCCGCTGCCCGCCGAGCTCACCGCCGACCCCGACATCGCCGACGTCCACCCCGGCGCCGAACGGGAGGCACTCGCCCCCGGGCAGTCCGCCACCGTCACCCTGCGGGCACTGGGCACCACCGCCCGGCCCTACCCGTTCCAGGTCGTCCAGGGCCGCCCGATCCGCGCCACCAACGAAGCCGTCGCCGGCCAGGGCGCCCTCGACCTGCTCGGCGTCCAGGTCGGCCAATGGGCGCGGGTCACCACCGACGGCACACCCCGCATCCTGCACGTCGTCGGCCGGATCGTGGAACCCGACCGCGGCGGGCGCATCGTCTCGGTCACCATGGAGACCCTCGCCGACGCCGACGCCCCGGCCGCGCAGCCCGACTTCTACAGTGTCACGCTGCGCCCCGGCGCCGACGCCCGGCAGGTCCGGGCCGCCCTCGCCACCGCACACCCGGGCCGCCTCGATGTCCGGCCGGTCCAGCCGTTCGCCGAGCTCGGCACCCTGCGCGCCGCCGTGGCCGGACTGGTGGCCCTGCTCGCCCTGATCACACTCGCCGAACTCCTCACCGTCGCGTCCGCCGCCCTGCGGGCCCACCGCCAGGACCTCGCCCTCCTGCGCACCATCGGCCTGACACCCCGCCAGGCGACCGCCCTGGTGGTGACCCGCTCCGCCGCCGTCGCGCTGCTCGGGGTGCTGCTCGGCGCGGCCGTGGGCGTGCCGCTCGCCGTCGCCCTGATCGACGGGCAGGGCGCCGCCACCGGCATCGGCGCCGGGCTCGCCCACGCCCCCTCCGCGCTGGCCCTCACCGCGCTGATCGCCGCAGCCGTCACCGCCGCCGCCGGCGCCACCACCCTCCCGGCCCTGCGCGCCGCACACGAACCCCCGGGAGACGTCCTGCACCGGCTGTGACCCTCCCCCCGGAACGCCGTGCTCCACCGCCCGGCCGGCGCCGCCGCACCGGTGGGCCGCGGGAAGCCACACATGGACGGATCAGCGGCTCGCGGCCCGGCGAAGCTCTGGCTCGGATCCTGGAGACGGACGGGTCCAGGCGTGGTCCTTCACCTGGTCGTAGGCGCACGGGGCTCGGCGGGCGGCGGTGTTCACGGGGAGTAGACGGCGATGCCGTTGGGCACGGCGCGTTCCTGGGCTCCACCCAGGTTGTTGCGGACATTGACGGCCCCGGTGGCGTGGTCGCGGGTGACGAGGGTCACGGACGCGCCACCGTCCAGGTAGGCGCCCTCCTGGCAGCCGACGTCGGCGAGCACGTCGGCGAGCTCGGCCACGGTCAGGCCGCTGGAGGTGCCTTCGCGACCGTCGGTGGACAGCAGGCTCAGCAGCTGTCCGCCGCCCGCGATGCCGACGGCGGTGCGTGGTTCGGCGGTCACGGCCTCCAGGGCGGGCACGGGCCGGCCCTCCCGCAGCAGCGGATGGGCGCCGAGCGCGAAGGCGAACGGCACCCCGCCGTCGGCGTCCAGCCGGTATCCGACCTCGGCCGGCGTGCCGGGGGTCAGCTCCCGCAGTGCGCGGGCTCCGGCCTCGCGGCCGAGCAGGACCACGGAGCCCGCCGGGATCGCGCCGCTGCCCGGGGTGTCGGACACCGCCTCGACGCGGCCGTGGCGCACGGTCACCTCGTAGACGTCGCGGGTACAGGGCGCGGCGCGGTCGTCGTCGTTGCCGCAGGCCGCCCGTGCCCTGGAGGCCTCGCCCCAGCCGGGGGTGAACACGCCGACGGAGCCGACGGGCAGGGCGTACTGGTTGAGCCCCTTGAGCGGCAGGTCGGCCCCGGGGCTGGCGAGGTGGCCACGCAGGCTCAGACGTCCGGTACGGGCCTGTCCGTCGGTTCCGACGCCGAAGACGTCCTCGGCGGAGTCGCCCGGGGCCGGTGTCGAGCCGAACCGCTGGGCCTGCGGGACGGCGGCCTTCAGCGCGAGTCCGTCCGCGATCGCCGGGCCCGAGGTGGCACCGGTCGCCTGGACACCCGGGTGCTGCGCCTCGGAGATGTCGAAGAAGTCGCCGTTGACCGCGGCGACCGCGCCCTGCGCGAGGGCCATCTCGGACACCGGCTGACGGGCCGTCA
Source organism: Kitasatospora sp. NPDC050543 (assembly GCF_044457565.1). NCBI lineage: Bacteria > Bacillati > Actinomycetota > Actinomycetes > Kitasatosporales > Streptomycetaceae > Kitasatospora > Kitasatospora sp. NPDC050543. The sequence continues at coordinate 212,748 of NZ_JBITGZ010000004.1, forward strand.
CCGTCCCCGGGAACAGCAGGCCGGCCCGCGCCCGGCCGTGGCGCAGGTCCACCGTCAGCAGGTGGACCCGTGCGCTGCCGTGCGAGGTGGGGACGGTGAAGGCCCGGTACTCGACTCCGGGGGCGACCTGCTCCGCTCCGGCCGCCGCCGCGGCGGGCGGGAGCCCGGCGGGAACGATCAGCGTGAGCAGTGCGACAACGACGGTTCGGACGGCAGGTCTCATGGAGCCACGATGCGGTCCGGGCGCGAGAGCCATCGCGCAGGCGCGACCCGTACGGGCCCCGAACTCACCCGCGCAGCGGAGGTTCGTCAGCGCCCGGCGGCGAGCCGCTCCCGGGTGGGTGCGGCTCGCCGCCGCTGCGCCGCCGCAGCGCGGGGACGCGGATGTCAGTGGTCATCAACTGCTTGCCTTCATGGGTTGAGTGCCCACTTCTGGTTGGCGCCGCCGGTGCAGGTCCACAGCTGCGTCGGGGTGCCGTCGGCCGGGCTGTTCCCGCTGACGTCCAGGCACTTGTCGGCGTTCAGGTTGACCACGTCGTGCGTGGCCGCGTTGTACGACCACCGCTGCGCGCCGGTGCCGTTGCAGTCCCAGAGCTGGACGCGGGTGCCGTCCGCGGTGCCGCCGCCGGAGGCGTCGAGGCACTTGCCGAGGGCCCGGACGGTGCGGTCGGCACCAACCGTCCAGCGCTGGGCGGAGGTTCCGTTGCAGCCGTAGAGCTGGACGCGGGTGCCGTTGGCGGTGCCGGCGGCGGCCACGTCCAGGCACTTGCCCGCAAGGCCCGTGAGGGAGCCGGCGTTGGTGGCGCCGGAGGTGCTGACCCGTACGTAGTCCACCACCAGCTGCTGGGGGAGGACGGTGGAGCCGTCGGGGTCACCGGGCCAGTAGCCGCCGACGGCGAGGTTGAGGATGAGGTGGAAGGGCTTGTTGAACGCCCAGCTCCGGCCGCCGAGGTCGGTGGGGGTGCGGTGCTGGTAGGCCGTGCCGTCCACGGACCAGGTGATCGAGTCGGGCGCCCAGTCGACGGCGAAGGTGTGGAAGCCGTCGGCGAACGCCTGGCCGTCCGGCAGGGAGTAGCCGGCTCCGATGCCGCCACCGCCGGAGTAACCGGGGCCGTGGATGGTGCCGTGGATCGTGCCGGGCTCGAATCCGACGTTCTCCATCACGTCGATCTCACCGCTGTTCGGCCAGCCGACCTGGCCGATGTCGTCGCCGAGCATCCAGAAGGCCGGCCACATGCCCTGCCCGCGCGGGAGCTTCATCCGGATCTCGACATGACCGTACGCCTGGGCGAACCGGCCCGCGGTGGTCAGCCGTGCCGAGGTGTACTGACAGGTGCCGTACCAGCACTGGTAGTTGGCCGGGTTCTCGCGGCGGGCAGTGATCACCAGGTGGCCCTGGCCGTCCAGGGCGGCGTTGCCCGCGGTGTAGTACTGCCGCTCGTGGTTGTTGACGTTGTCGCCGGTCTCGGCCTGCCACGCGCGGCCGTCGACGGCGGACCCGGCGGCGCCGTCGAAGTTGTCCTCGAAGGACACGGCCTGTGCGGCCACCGGGGCCGCGGTCGCGGGGTCGGGCGTCGAGCCCAGTGCGGTGACCATGGCTGCGACCACAAGAACTGTGGCCCAGAGCGGTCGTCGGCGTTCCGATGAGGACATGAACCATCGCCTCGATCCCGTGCGGTGGGAATGCCAACCAGCAGGTGGCACAGGGTGATTGACGGTCAGCTCGGCTGGGCTGGGGCCCGGCACCGGTCCAGACCTGTCTTCAGGAAGTGAACTCTCATGACGAAGCCCTGTCAATGAAACGGGCGTGCGGTCTCGCGGTGTGGGCGGCGGTGACGTCACCGGCCGGCGCGCTCCCTCGGCACTGCCTCGACGCTCCCTCGGCGGCCCGTCAGCGGCCCGTCGGTCTCCTCGCCGTCGGCTTCCTCGCCGCCGTGGGGCGGTGGCGTCGAGCGGGCATAGCGCTCCGCGAGCCGGCGGAGGTGGGTGACCAGCTCCACGGGTTCGGTGACGTCGAAGTCGAGGTCGAGCATGCCCAGGTGGACGGCGAGGGTCTGGAGCGTGTCGGCGCCGGTGATCAGGACGCAGCTGTCGGCGTCGAGCGCCTCGACCGTGCCGACCGCAGGGTTGATGCGCTCGACCACCGTCGCCGCCGGGGCGTGGACGGTCACCCGCGCGTGGTGGCGCCAGGCCGCGCCCGACACCCCCAGGGAGACGTACGCCGCGAGGTCGCCGCCGGGCGGTTCCCGTGGCGCGCTGCGCGGTCCGGTCGGGGCGGGGCGGTCGGCCGGCACCGCCACGGTGTACGCCTGGAGTGCCCGCACCCGTCGGCGCAGCCGCGAGGGCAGTACCTGTTCGAGCTTGGCCAGCGCCCGCAGCGAGGTCTCCTCCGTGCCGGGGGCGGCGCCCTGCGCGGCCGTGCGCAGGGCGATCGTCACCGCGACGGCCTCCTCGTCGTCGAGAAGCAGCGGGGGCATCGCCGCGCCGGCGCCCAGGCGGTAGCCGCCGGCGGCCCCGCGGGTGGCGTCCACGGGATAGCCGAGCTCGCGCAGCCGGTCGATGTCGTTGCGGACGGTGCGGCCGCTCACGCCCAGGCGCTCGGCGAGCTCGGATCCCGGCCAGGCCCGCGGGGTCTGCAGGAGGGAGAGCAGGCGCAGCAGGCGCGCGGAGGTATCGAGCATGACCGCCAGTCTGAGGTGTGTTTAGGAACGTACCGTGCCTATATCGAGAATACTGTTGTTCTCATGGAGACGAGCAGCAGTGCGGACACCCGCATCCAGCCGTACCGCATCGACATTCCGCAGCGCGAGGTCGACGACCTGCGCGACCGGCTGGCCCGGACCCGCTGGGGCGGTGAGATCCCCGGCGTCGGCTGGAGCCGGGGCGTGCCGGCCGACTACCTCAAGGCTCTGGCCGCGTACTGGGCCGACGGCTTCGAGTGGCGCGAGGCGGAGGCGGAACTCAACGGGTTCCCGCAGTTCACCACCGAGATCGACGGGCAGAACATCCACTTCCTGCACGTGCGTTCGAAGAATCCTGCGGCGGTCCCGCTGCTCCTGCTGCACGACTGGCCCTGCTCGTTCGTCCAGTTCGTCGAGGTCGTCCGGCCCCTGGCGGAGCACTTCCACGTCGTCGTGACCTCGACACCCGGCACCGGCTTCTCCGGCCCGCTCGGTGAGGCCGGCTGGAACACCGGCCGCATCGCGGGCGCGTTCGTCGAGCTGATGGGCCGGCTCGGTCACGGCAGCTACGGAGTACAGGGAACCGGCGGCGGCGCGTGGATCGCCGCCGAGATGGGGCGCCGGGCGCCCGAGCGGATCGTCGGCATTCACCTCAACGGCCTGGTGACGTTCCCCTCGGGGGAGGCCGGCGAACTCGACGGGCTGACCGGGCCGGAGCAGGAGCGGCTGGCCCGGCTGGAGGACTTCCAGCAGGACAAGATGGGCTTCAACGCGATCCAGTCCACCCGCCCGCAGACCCTCGCCTATGGCCTGCACGACTCGCCGGTCGGTCAACTGGCCTGGATCGTCGAGAAGTTCAAGGAGTGGACGGACCCCGCCGCCGAACTTCCCGAGGACGCGGTGGGTCGCGACCGGCTGCTCACGAACGTCAGCGTCTACTGGTTCAGCGGCACGGCGGGTTCCTCGGCGAACCTGTACTACGAGGCGGGCCACGATGCGAGCGCCTGGGCCCCGAAGCCGCGCGGCACCGTGCCGACCGGCGTGGCCGTCGCCCTGCCCACCGACATCGCCATCCGCCGCTTCGCCGAGCGGGACCACAACATCACCTACTGGAGCGAGCTGGAGCGCGGCGGCAACTTCCTCGCGCTGGAGCAGCCGGAAGCGTTCGTCGCGGACGTCCTCACCTTCTTCGGCACGCTCGGCAGCTGACGCCACGGCCGCCAAGGCGCCGGGGCGGCGGCGGCCCCGGCGCGCAAGGCGCCCGCTCCCACACCACACCCGATCAGCAAGGAGAGCCGATGCGCCCGCACGGGCTGCTGTCATTTCCGCTGACCCCGTTCACCGGCGACGACACCGTCGACCTGGCGGTGTTCGCCGCACACCTGGAACAGCAGATCGCCGCCGGGCCCGCAGCCCTGTTCGTGGCCTGCGGCACCGGCGAGTTCACCGCCCTGTCCCCGGACGAGCACCGCGACCTGGTCACCACAGCGGTACAGGTCGCCGCCGGCCGGCTGCCCGTGGTCGCCGGCTGCGGCGGCGGCCCCAGGATCGCCCGCGACTTCGCCCGCGCCGCCGCCGGATCCGGCGCCGACGGCCTGCTGCTGCTCCCGCCCTACCTGGTCTCCTGCACCCCCGCCGGGCTGGTCGACCACATCCGGTACGTCGCCGGGGCGACCAGCCTGCCGATCACCGTCTACCAGCGCGCCAACGCCGTGCTCGACGAGGCCGCCGCGGTGGCACTTCTGGACATCCCCACCGTCACGGCCATCAAGGACGGCCGTGGGGACGTCGACGCCATGCTGCGCCTGGTCACCGCCATCCGCACCAGCGGCCACCCGCGCGCCGCCGACTTCGGCTTCCTCAACGGACTGCCCACCGCCGAGCTGTCGGCCCAGGCGTACGCGGCGATCGGCGTCGAGAGCTACTCCTCCGCCGTGCACTGCTTCGCCCCCGACATCGCCACCGCCTTCCATCACGCCGTACGCACGGGCGACCAGCGCGTCGTCCGGCTGCTGCTCGCCGAGTTCTACCTGCCCTTCGTCACCCTGCGCGACCAGGTGCCGGGGTACGCCGTCGCACTGGTCAAGGCCGGCGCCAGACTCACCGGGCTGCCCATGGGCGCCGTCCGCCCACCGCTGGTGGACGTCACGCCCGCACACGCGCGGGAACTCGCCGCGATCATCGCGCGCGGCCGGTCCGCGCTCGCCACGCCGGAGGGCTGATGCGCATCCACGAGGCGGTGGTCACCCCCGTCGCCGTCCCGGACCCGCCCCTGCTCAACGCCGTCGGGGCGCACCAGCCCTGGGCACTGCGCGCCATCATCGAACTGCGCTGCGACGACGGCCTGGTGGGGCTGGGGGAGACCTACGGCGACGAGCCCCACCTGCGGCTGCTCCGGCGCGTCGCACCCACCCTCACCGGGCTCGACCCCTTCGACACCAACGGCCTGCTGCGCCGCGTCCGCACCGCGCTCGGCGACGCCGACGCACCCGACCGGCACGGACTGACCGGGGGGTCCAGCCCGCAGAAGACCACCCTGCGGGTGCTCAGTCCCTTCGAGGTGGCCTGTCTGGACCTCCAGGGCCGCCTCATCGGACGCCCGGTGGTGGACCTGCTCGGCGGCCGGGTCCGCGACCGGGTGCCCTACTCCGCCTACCTCTTCCACAAGTGGGCCGCGCACCCGGAGCCGGACCTCCACCCCGATCCGGGCCTCCACCCCGATCCGGACCTCCACCCGGCGCGGCGCGGCCCGGTGCCGCGTCGCGCCGCCGACCCCTACGGCGAGGCGCTGGACGCCGAGGGGATCGTCGCCCAGGCCCGGCAGATGATCGACCGTTACGGCTTCCGCTCGATCAAGCTCAAGGGCGGCGTACTGCCACCCGAGCGGGAGATCGACGCGATCCGCGCGCTGCGCGCGGCCTTCCCCGACCACCCGCTACGACTCGATCCCAACGCCGCCTGGACGGTACCCACCTCCATCCGGGTCGCCGCCGAGACCGAGGGCCTGCTCGAATACCTGGAGGACCCCACCCCGGGCCTCGCCGGCATGGCCGAGGTGGCCCGCAACGCGCCGATGCCGCTCGCCACCAACATGGTCGTCGTCAGCCCCGACGACATCCCCGAGGCCTTCGGCACGCGTGCCGTCGGCGTCGTGCTCGCGGACCACCACTACTGGGGCGGCCTGCGACGCTCGGCCGAACTCGCCGCGATCTGCCGCACCTGGGGCATCGGTGTCTCCATGCACTCCAACAGCCACCTCGGCATCAGCCTCGCCGCCATGACCCACCTCGGCGCCGCCCTGCCCGAACTGACCTGCGCCGCGGACACCCACACGCCCTGGCAGTGCGGCGAGGACGTCCTCGACGAGCCGCTGCCCATCACCGACGGCTCCGTCCTCGTCCCCACCGCCCCCGGCCTGGGCGTCCGCCTGGACCGCGACGCGCTGGCCCGGCTGCACGAGAACTACCTGCGCTGCGGCATCCGGGAGCGCGACGACACCTCGTACATACGGCTCTTCGACCCGGCGTACCGAATGCGGCGACCCCGCTGGTGAAGTCGCCGACGGCCCCGGCCTCCCCGGGTACCTGGCATGCTTCACAGCACCGGGCCGGCCACCCGGGCAGCCCGGTGCCGAGGAGTTCCGCGCGCGGGCGCCCCCACCGACCGTGCCCCCGCCCCGACCGCCCACCGACAGGAGCGCCGCACCGATGACCCAGCCACGCACCATCCTGCTGACCGGCGCCGCGGGCGGCGTCGGCACCTTCCTGCGCCAGAGCCTGCCGGGGTACGGGTACCGCCTGCGCCCGGCCGACCTCCGACCGCTCAAGGGCGAGCCCGACGCGCTGGTCTTCGACGTGCGCGACGCCGAGGCGGTCCGCGCGGCCGTGCGCGGCGTCGACGCCATCGTCCACCTGGGCGGCATCGCACTGGAGGACACCTTCGAGGCGATCCTCGGCGCCAACATCCAGGGCTGCCACAACCTCTACGAGGCCGCCCGGCGGGAGGGCGTGCGCCGGATCGTCTTCGCGAGCAGCAACCACGCCGTGGGATTCGTCCCGCTGCCCGAGGCGGGCAGCGGCCGGCTGATCGGCAGTGACATCCCCACCAGGCCCGACACCTACTACGGGCTCTCCAAGGTGTTCGGCGAGGGCCTGGCCTCGCTCTACGCCGACAAGTACGGCGTGCAGAGCGTCTCCATCCGGATCGGCTCCTGCTACCCCGCGCCCACCACCGTGCGAATGCTCTCCACCTGGCTCAGCCCCGCCGACTGCGGCCGCCTCGTCCACGCCGCCCTCAGCGCGCCGGACGTCGGCCACACCGTGGTCAACGGAATCAGCGCCAACACCCGTGCCTGGTGGGACCTCTCCACCGCCCGCGCCCTGGGCTACGTCCCCCAGGACAACGCCGAGGCCTACGCCGAAGCCCTCCTCGCCGCGCACGGCGAACTCCCGCCCGACCACGTCGACGCCCGCCTGATCGGCGGCTACTTCACGGAGCTCGAACCGGAGCCTGAACGGGAGCCCGCCCCGGAGCTCGCCCCGGGGGAGTGACCGGCGCAGACGTGGGGCGTGGACCACCTCGATGACGATCGGGGACTGCGATGGACCCTGCCGCATCCGCCTTGCGGCTCGGGGCGAGGTACCGCGGCCTCTCGTGGCCAGCTTGCCCCCGGTCGGCGGCTACCTGCTCATCCCGCCCGGCCCTGCTTGAGCGCGAGGCCGACCCGGCGGCGCTCCAGGTCCACGTCCAGCGGGCACACGCCCTGAGCAGGCCTTCGTAGCCTTCCTCTAGAGTGCTTCCGTCCCCTGCATGCGCCTGTGGCCCCGGTCCCGGCGGTGTGGTGGCGCGTGCCGACCCCCCCGCCCCACGGGCCCGAACGAGGAGCAAGCGTGACCGACCTGGCGTCCATATCCCTGCAGCAGGAGATCGCCCGGGACCTTCAGGTGAGTGAGTCCTTCGACGCACAGCAGGAGATCGAGCGCCGGGTGGCCTTCCTCGCCGACCAGCTGACCTCCACGGGCCTGCGCTCGTTGGTCCTGGGCATCAGCGGTGGCGTGGACTCCACGACCGCGGGCCGGCTGTGTCAGCTCGCGGTCGAGCGGGTGCGCGCGACCGGGCGGGAGTCGACGTTCTTCGCGATGCGGCTGCCGTACGGCGCGCAGGCCGACGAAAAGGACGCGCAGCTGGCACTGGAGTTCATCCGGCCCGACCGGGTCCTGACCGTCGACGTGAAGTCCGCGAGCGACGCCGCACTGGAGGCGGCGCTGGCCGGCGGGACGGTCTTCCGCGACGCGCACCACCAGGACTTCGTGCACGGCAACATCAAGGCCCGGCAGCGCATGGTCGCCCAGTACGCGGTGGCGGGCGCGCACGAGGGCCTGGTCGTGGGCACCGACCACGCCGCCGAGGCGGTCTCCGGCTTCTTCACCAAGTTCGGCGACGGCGCGGCCGACGTGGTTCCGCTCACGGGCCTGACCAAGCGGCGGGTACGGGCCGTGGCGCAGGCTCTGGGTGCGCCGTCCGAGCTGGTCGGGAAGACCCCGACGGCGGACCTGGAGACGCTGAACCCGGGCCGGCCCGACGAGGAGGCGCTCGGCGTCACCTACGACGACATCGACGACTTCCTGGAGGGCAAGCCGGTCGCCGAGGCCGCCTTCGCGGCCGTCGTGCGCCGCTACCGGCTCACCGAGCACAAGCGGCAGCTGCCGATCGCTCCCTGAGCCGGTCCTTCGTCAGCCGGGTCCGGAGGCGGACGGTGTCGCCTCCCACGGCAGCATCTGCGGACGCGCGGCAGGGCCGGCCGGACGCCCCCCGGCGCCCGGTCCTCGTCCGCCGCTGTTGCGGACGTTCATGGGGGCCGGCGGCTGTCGGTCCCGCTGTGGGTGGACAGCCGCCGGCCGGTGCCGGTTCGGTCAGCTCGTTGCCGCCGACCGGCGGCGGCGTACGAACAGCGCGGCCCCGGCGACCGCGGCCAGGGCTGCGGTCCCGGCGACGGCGGCCGGCTGCCAGGAAGGGCCGGCTTCCGGTACCGGCTCGTCCCCGGCGAGTCCGTAACCGCCGGCCAGGCCCTTGCGGTCGTAGGTGGAACCGGGCAGCTTGTCGCCGTAACGGGAGGCTACGAGCTTCTGGTACGCGGCAAGGGTGATGCTGCGCTGGCCGCCGAGGCTGGTGGTCGCCTCCTGGTTGAGCGGCTCCACGGTGCCCCCGTCCGTGACCCGGTACCAGGCGTGGATCTGTGGCTCGGTGAAGGTGCGGGCCTGCGGGGTGCCGCGCTCGGCGAGACTCAGCTCGGCATCTCCGTCCCGGATGCCGGCCAGCTGCCAGCCCTGCTGGGCAGCGCCCTGCGCCGTGCCCGGAGACGCGCCCTGAGGTGCGTCCGGAGCTGCGCCCTGAGGTGCGAGCAGCACCACGGCCTGGTGGCCGTCGGCCGCGTTCACCCGGGAGCCCACGTACGAGAGCCGCACCGCGTTCTGCGCGGTCGCCTGGACCTTGCCCGAGACGAACTCGGGGCTGAGCTCGAACATCGGCACCGGGTCCTTGAGATCGAATCTGGGTGGCCCGGCCAAAGCGTTCCCGGGCGCGCCCACGGTGCCGCCGTCGGCCGCCGGCGAGGCGTTCGCCTCGCGGGCCGCGACGAGGAAGCGCGAGACGGTGTCCCGGACCTGCCCACTCTGGAGGACCTGCTGCGCCGACTGGTAGTTGGGGACATCGTCACCGCCGGCGGCCTGCGCCTGCGTGGTGCCGCAGAGCACGGTGAGGGTGGCCGCGGCGAGGACGGCTGCCCGGGCGGCCGCACCTCGGGGGCGTCGAAAGGTCTGCATGATCGGTCGTCTCCTCAGCCGTGGATACCGATGCGGGAGTGGGTCCACTGGAACGAGTTGTTGCTCGAGTACGTGGAGTAGTTCCACCAGGTGTAGGTCTGGGTGGTCGGCCAGGGGTCACCGACCGCGATCATGTTGCTGTTGCTGTCATAGCCGTAGACGACGTTCATGTGGCCGCCGCCGGACCTCCAGCCGATCCGGACGGCGAACGGACGGCCGCCCGCGATCTCGCCGCTGGTCTCGCCGAAGCTGGCGGAGCGGTAGAGGCTGCGACCGCTGTTGGCGAGACCCATCCGGGCCAGGCCGTTGGCCATGTCGTCGAGGGTGGCCGGCTGGTCGTTGCAGTCGACCCAGGTGCCCTGCGCGGCGAGCCGGCAGAAGTCGGCCTGGGAGTAGCCGGTACGGCCCCAGTAGTTGGCGATGGTCAGGCCGGAGGCGTCCCAGCACCACTGGCTCCGGACCTGCTTCTGCATGCTGATGTTCAGCGTCGTCTGCCCGGTCGGCTTGGTGGAGCCGCAGACCGGGAGGCTGCCGGTGTTCTCCTGGATGAAGGTGTCGGCGATGTAGTACGAGCCGGACCAGATCCACCGGGAGTTGTTCTCCACGGTGTCTCCGGTGGTCCGGCACGACATCGAGACCTTCTCGCCGACCCGGGAGGAGCCGGTGATCTGGGCGGAGACGGATGGTTGGGCACGGTGGTTCACGGTGCTGTACCGGCCCTGGCCGCCGGTGACGGTACCGGTGACCAGGCCGGCCTGCGCGAAGGTCCCGATGCCGAGCACCAGGGCGCCGGACACTGCGGCGACGACTGCGGCTATCAGGGTCTTCTTGCGGCGGGACGCGCGGAGTCTGTGCATCGTGCTCCTTGATCCGGGAGTTCGGGTCGGGACCGGCCTGTGCGGCGGGTGGGTGGCCCCTGGCGACGAGGGCGCAGGGCGAGGCGGAAGCGGGAAGGAAGAGCACGGCTACGGCGGCGGCCGGGGATCACGGGGGAGCGACGCTCACCGACGACCGACCGTCAGGAGATCCTTCCTCAAGGTCGGCGTCGGCGTGGGCGCCGGCGCCGCTCGCCGCTCGCCGCTCGCGACACCGCCGGAAGCGGCCGTGCAGGCGAGGACCCCCGCGGTGGTCGCGATGGTCGCGAAAGGCACCACACGGCTGTCGCGCCGTCCTTTGACCACGCTTCCACGACCGGACAAACCACACCTCATTCCTGCAGCGGGGCCGAGTGTCGGGAATCCTGCCAGAAGGCCGGACCGCGTCGAACGCGCGTGTTCTATACGCGAAGATGTACTCGGTTCAACCATCAGGAGCTGATCCGCGACTGGCCGTCAACTGAGGTGCAGTAGAGGCGGGTCGACCGACGTGGCCGCCAGTGGTCTAGTCCACAGTGACGAGCTGGTAACACTGGCTTTATGTAAACGTTATGCTTCGTGATCCACCGTTAGATGCGCCGTCAAGTGGTGAAATTGCACAGAGTCGGCGCAATGTAACTCTCCATCATTTCCAGAAGTGGTGATTGGAAGCCTTCCAAGACAGGCTTATGAACGCCGAAGCCACGGCGCCGTGGCAGGCGCGGGGGAGGGGGCCCGCCGGTGGTGTGCCGACTCCTCGCGCCGGGTGGCCGTGCTCCCGCCCGCAGCCCGGCCGACTAGAGTGCCGGGCATGGCGATCGACACGGATGTGGCGGTGGTGGGGGCGGGGCCGGTCGGCTTGAGCGCCGCCCTGCTGCTCGCCCGTGCGGGGCTCGGTGTGGTGGTGCTGGAACGCCGTCCCGGTCCGGTGACCGAGTCCCGGGCGACGGACCTGCACGCGCGGACCCTGGAGGCCCTGGCCCCGAGCGGGCTGGCCGAAGCGCTGCACCCGCTGGGCCGGCGCGTGGACGCGGTCGAGATGTGGACGCAAGGGCGCAGGCTGGGCGGCTTCGACCTGGCCCGGCTGCGCTCCCCCTACCCGTACATCCTGACCGTCCCACAGTGCGCGGCCGAGGGCCTGCTCGCCGAGCAGGCCGAGCGCGCGGGCGTGCGCGTCCACCGCTCGGCGGCCGTCCGGTCGGTCGACGAGGACGCCGACGGCGTCACCGTGCTGTCCGACTCCCTCGACCCGCTGCGTGCCCGCTGGGTGGTGGCAGCCGACGGCGCGTCGAGCACGCTGCGCGCCCTGGCCGGTACGGCGTTCCGCGGCCGCACCTACGCCGGCGCGTGGCAGCTCGCCGACCTGCGGGTCGAGGATCCCTCGCTGGACCCGACGCGTGTGCACATGGTCGGCGGGCCGCGCGGCCTTCTCGTGGTGCTCCCGATGCACCTCGACGGCTGGGCCCGGGTGGTGCTGCACCTGCCGCACGGCCCCGCGCCGAGCGGCGCGGACCCCACGGCGGCGCTCGCCGCCGAGGCGGCGGCCCGCGGATGGACGGCGGCCGTCCGCGAATGCCGCTGGACGAGCACCTTCCGCACCCACCGGCGCCTCGCCGCACGACACGGGAGCCGACGGGTGCTGCTGATCGGCGACGCCGCCCACGTGTGCAGCCCGGTCGGCGGGCAGGGGCTCAACCTCGGCCTGCGGGACGCCGTCTCACTCGCCGCCGCCCTGCCCGTCGCGACCGCCCGCGGCGGCCCGGAGGCCGACGGGCTCACCGCCTGGCGCCGTGCCCGCCGCGCCGACGCCCTGCGCGTGCTCGCCCGCACCGACCTCGCCACCCGCGCCTGGACGCTGCGCTCGGCACCCGCCCGCGCCGTACGGGACACGGCCCTGCGCGGCGCCCTCACCACCCCGGCCGGGCGCCGCCTGCTCGCCGAGGCCGTCGCAGGCCCGCGCCCGGCCCGTTCCTGAACGGGTGCGTGTACGGGTGCCTGAACGGTGGACGTCCCACGCCTGAGCCGGGCACACAGGCCCGCAGCTACCCGGCTGCGGGCCTGCCGCATTCCCGGAAGCCACCCCACACCACCCAGCACCGCGAGAGGATGAGCGCCACGCCAACTACGCGCAGGAGCACAACATGCTCGAACCCTGGCACATCGTCGGCCTGGTCCTGCTCGCCCTCGTGGCCATCTCGGTCGGCATCGTCTACATCGTGAGGTCAGTGAGACGAAGGTGACGCAGCCGAACGAGCCGTGCCCCCGCCCGGAAGGGCGAAGGGCGCAGCCGTGATCTGCGGTTCTGTCCCTGCTCGGCGGCGATTCGGTGGGGTCGGTACTCCCCGGTGCGGAACGCCCGGTCGCCGGTGCACAGCTGACGGACCCCCGTCCCTGCGCCGCTGGGGTGCGTCGGTGGGGCGGTAGGCGGGCGGCTATCGTCGGGTGGTGCGCGTGGCGACCTTCAACGTTCTGCACGGCCTGCCCATGGACCGGGGGCGGCCGGTGCCTGCCGGGGCCGGGGCGGATCCGGCGGCGCCGCTCGCCGAGGCGATCGGCTCGCTCGACGCCGACGTGCTGGCGCTCCAGGAGCTCGACCGGTTCCAGGAGCGGTCGGGCGGCGTCGACCAGGCCGCGCTCGCGGCTGTCGCGGCCAACGCCTGCGACTGGCGCTACGCGTCGGCGCTGCACGGACGTTCCGTTCCGGGTAAGGGGTGGGTGCTCGACCGGTCCGCGCCCGGACTGCGGGTGTCCGGGCCGGCGGACAGCGGGACGGCACACGGCGATCCACCCCACGGCGATCCGACCCGCGATGTTCCGTCCCACGGCATCGCGCTGTTCACCCGGCTGCCGGTGCGGGCCTGGCGGGCGCGCGGGCTTGCGGCGGCGCCGTTGGCGCTGCCTCTGCGGGTGCCCCGCCGGCCGGGCCTCACCCTGGTCCGGGACCAGCCACGCGCCGCGATCGCGGCGGTGCTGGAGGGCGAGCGGGGGCCGTTCACGGTGCTGGCGGTGCATCTGTCGTTCGTCCCGGGGTGGAACGTGCGGCAACTGCTCGCGCTGCGCTCCTGGATCGCGGATCTGCCCCGGCCGCACGTCCTGCTGGGTGACTTCAATCTGGTCGCCGGGCTGCCCCGGGCCGTTCTCGACGGCGGTGCGATGCTGTCGGCCGTGACCAGCGGGCCGCGAGAGGCACGCGCCGCGCGGCGGCGCTGGCACGACCTCGCGCGTGCCGCCACGTATCCCGCTCACCGTCCGCTGGTCCAGTTCGACCACATTCTGGCGTCCGGCCTCCGGCCGACCCAGGGCCCGGCACCTCGGACGCCGCAACTGCCGGTGTCCGACCACCGGCCCCTGCTGGCCGAAGTGGACTGGTGATCTCCGCCGGGCGCAGGGCGGGAGCCGCCGGTCCGGTCAGGTCAAGTCCGGCGCTCGGCTGCCGGGTGATCAGGAGGTGGCACCCGACGGGAACGGTGGGGCCGGCCATGGTGGCCGGGTCAGGCCGGGTCAGGGAGCGGCGTGGACGGGCGTACGGTGGCAGTGCGTTTCGTGTCGGAGGGAGAGGCACCGGAGGTGTGCGGGTGTTCGTCACGACCGGTCAGGCGGGTACGGCACTGGGGTGCTCGATCCCGACGGTGAAGAAGCTGATGGCGACCGGAGCCGTGCCCGGAATCGCGGACCGGGGCCGACAGGTGTTCCCCCTGACGGCGCTCCAGGCACTCCAGCGACTGCCGGCCGCGGACCTCACCGCGTTGAAGAGCCGCGAGGTCGCGGTGCTGCGCGCGGATGCCCCCGCCCTGGTGGAGGAGGACGACCGGCAGTGGACCGGCTACGGCGCCACCCTCGCCGAACGCGAGCTGCTGGCAGCCCTGATCGGCTGGTGGCGCTGCGCCCCGCAGCGGGTCGCCACGCCCGGCGTACTGCCGGTGACCGTGGCCGGGTTCGTGGTCGCGGTCCTCACGAACCTCGACGAGTGGCAGACCCGCGGCACGGGCCCAGCCGCCCGCCACCGCTTCGCCGCCGCCCGCCTCGCCGGCTACCTCACCGATCTGACGCACCCCGTGAACGCCGCAGCCTCCGCCTCAGCGGACGACCGGCGCCTGGCGGACCTGCTGCTCGGCACCCGCCTGCACTCCGTCTCCGGCGGCCCGATCGCCTACGTCCCCACCCGACCCGCCGAACCGCCCGCCGCCTCGGACCAGGGCGGAGCAAGCGAGGTCCGCGGCCGGGTGGCCCCGCAGCAGCAGCGGTGAAGAGCGGCGACGGCATGGCCCGGACGCCCGGCCCCGCGAGGCCGACATGGTTCTCGGGACCGGGCGGGGTGACCTCGCCGGCCCGTGCCGGTTCGCCCTGGGAACCGGCCGGCCGGTCGCCTGGTCGGGAGCCCTTGTCTCGGGAGCCCTGTTTCGGCTGCCCTGCGTCGGATGCCCGACCAGGCCGGCGCCCCGGCTACAGGTAGGGGCGGGTGATCAGCTCGATCGCGTGACCGGCGGGGTCCTTGAAGTACACCCCTCGACCGCCGTGCTCGTGGTTGATCTCGCCTGATCGCCGCATCTGCGGATCGGCCCAGTGCACGATGCCGCGATCGCACAGTCGCTGGTACGCCCGATCGAACAGCTCGTCGTCGACCAGGAACGCGTAGTGCTGCATCTGGATCTCCACCGGCGGCTGGGCGAACTGGAGCAGCACACCGTCGGTGAGTTGGACGTTGATGAACGGGCCCCAGGACGGTGCTTCCGGCAGCTCCAGCAGTTCCCGGAAGAACCGGGCCGACTCGCTGCGGTCCTTGGCGGCGATGATGGTGTGGTTGAACGTGACAGTCATTGGGCTGACCTCGCTGGTGTTCGACAGGAAGAACGGACTCGCGGTGCAGGAGCACGGGGAGGTCCGCGTGTCGAACCGAGGGGGTGCGTCGTGCGCACCCGCTGTGCGATCAGCCCCCCACCGGGTGGCCAATCCGTGTGTGGCGTAGCAGCGCCGGTCCGGTGTTCACACCGGGTGACCCTACATGATCCTCTCGGCCGCGACAATGGCGGTGATCGGCTGTCAGGTATCCCGTCACGCAGCCCTGGAGGGGCAGTTGGTCCACCTTGCCCGGGTGGGGACGGCAGCGGTGTGTGCATCGAGTGTCGCACCTGGACCCGGCCGCGGGGGTGGTGACGGGCAGTGGGATGATCCCACCCGCAGTACGGGCGTCGCTGAGAAGACGCCATGCATGTGTTCATAGGGGGGATTGAGAGTTCATGTCATCGATAGACCGTTCCGGCCGGACCGACCGCAGGACGGGCCGCAGGAAGAGCCGCACAACCGGGACCGTGCTGGCCGCCTCCGCAGCCGTCCTCGCGTTGCTCGCCACCTCCGCCTGTGGCCCGGACAACAGCCCCGCCGAGGGCGGCGATGCCGCCGCCGCGGCCGGCCAGGGTGCCCTGGGGCTGCCGGCGGACCTGAACGACCTGAAGAAGTGGAAGTCCGACGACTGGGAGAAGTGGGCGAAGCAGGACGCCATCCCCACCGTCGTCAAGGGATTCTGGACCCTTGAGAAGCTCCTGGAGGCCAAGCCGATCACCCAGGGCCCGGCGCCGGTGCCGACGCCGGGCCCGACGGCCTCCAAGCCGCCGGCCACCCAGGGGCCCGCCACGCAGGCCCCGGCGAGCCAGGCCCCGACGCCCACCAAGGCGCCGGTGACCCAGACTCCGACCTCGGCCCCGAAGGCCACCAAGACACCTGCGACCCAGGCGCCGGCAACGCAGGCTCCCGCAACCCAGGCGCCGGCGACGCAGGCCCCCGCCACCGAGCGGCCGGGCGACAACGGCAACGACCCCGCGCCGCACGTGATCAAGGCAGAGGCCCTCCCGCACCCGTACACCAACTACATGATCGACGGCAGGCTGTTCTCCGTGCACTCCGACGGCCCGGGATCGTGCTCGGCCACCGTGATCTCCGATCCGGCGCACCCGGGCAAGAGCAACCTGGTGTGGACCGCGGGCCACTGCGTCTACGGGGACGGTGCCTTCGCCAAGAACATCACGTTCGTCCCGGGCTACAACAGCACGGGCGCGGCGAGCGGCAAGAAGCAGCCCGACAAGGCGCAGGCCGAGCCGTACGGCGAGTGGCTGATGGCCGACGTCGTCACCACCCCGCAGTGGAAGGCGTTCAAGTCGCACCTCAGCGGCGAGGGCAGCCACTACGACTACGCCATCGTGAAGGTGCAGCCCGCCGAGAACGGCAAGTCCCTGGAGGAGACCGTCGGCGGCTCCGTGCCCGTCTGGTTCAACGCGCCGCGCGACCAGCTGACCGCCACCAGCTACGGCTACCCCGCCGCGCTGCCGTTCGACGGCGCCGAGCTGAACCGCTGCGTGGGAGCCAAGCCGAGCCGGATCTCCTGGGACGCGTCCCGCCCGCCGCTGCTCGCCATCGGCTGCACCATGACCCCGGGTTCGAGCGGTGGCGGCTGGCTCGCCAACCGGGACGGCAAGCCCGCCCTGATCAGCGACAACGCCGCCTGCGACTGCGAGGAGAACGCACAGGGCGTCTGGACGACGACCTGGATGGCCGGACCGTACCTGGACGACCAGGCCGCAGGGCTGCTGGACTACGTGTCCAAGAAGCACTGACACCGCGTCATCGGCAACGGCCGTCCCGCCTGCGGGAATGACGGGGACGGCCACATCGCGCGGCCGGAGTGATGCCGGAGTGATCAGGCCGCCAACGGGCCGCCAATGGGCCGTGAGCCGGCCGCGAGCAGGCCGGGCAGACGCTCGGCCGGGTTGCCGGCCGAGCGTCCTCGGAGTCCTGGCCGTGGGGCGATGTTCCGTACCGCCGGGGGCCCGCAGCCCCCGGCGGCTGCGCCGTTCGTCCGATCTGGGCGGCTACGGCCCGCCCTCCCCGGTCAGGCCAGGGAGTGCAGGCCCGGCCAGAGCTTGGACCAGGGCGTCCGCAGGCCCTCGCAGAGCCAGACCGCCTTGCCCCGGGTGCTGTTCCGGACGGCGATCCCGTTGTCGACCGTGGCCACTCGGCGCACGCTCGCGAATTCGTCACGCAGGGCGGCCTCGTCGCCGCCGACGTACAGTACGGCGCCCGAGTCGTCCGGCGGTGCGCCGAAGTACCAGGCGCCCCGGTGGGGGCTGTAGGCCGGCGGCAGGTCGCGCCCGGGTCCGTACCGGTCGAGCGCGGCCGCCGCCCAGAAGGTGTCCGTGACGATCACCGCGTGCTGCTGCCGGTCCGCGGGCAGCTCGCGGTAGGCAGCGGCGACGGTGTCCGCGAGCTGCGGCCAGCCGATCGTCTCCGTCGTCGAGAAGTTGGCGCCCTGCGGGGTGTGCGCGACGGCGGACGCCGGATACACGGGCAGTCCGACGAGCGCAACGACCGTACTGATGGCGAACGCGGTGGTGCCGAAGCCCCAGCGCCACCCGCGTGCCGCCGGACGGTGCTGGAGCGACACCGCGCCCGCTGCCCAGAGCACCGGGAACAGCCCGGCGACGTAGTAGGCCCGGCCATCGGTGACCAGGAAGAACGCGGTCACGCCGACCGCCGCGTAGCCGAGAAAGCTGTACGGGCGCAGCGCCTGTGACCTGAGCAGCCGCCACAGACCCGCGCACATCAGCAGCACCAGCGGGAAGCCCGACAGGAGCAGTGCCAGCGGCACGAAGGCCACCCGGCCGCCGAACAGCGCGTCGTCCTCGGCGGCGATCACGTCCGTCATCTGTGCCTGGGGCCAGCCGTGGTCTGCCTGCCAGAGCAGGCTGGGCACCGTCACCAGGACGGCGACGGCTGCGGCCGCCCACAGCGCGGGACGGGCCAGCAGCCGGCGCGGGCCGACCGCGGCCACACCGCAGAGCGAGGCCAGCAGGAACACTCCGACCAGGTACTTGTTCTGCAGGGCAAGCGCGGACGCCGGGCCGAGCCAGAGCAGCAGGCGGTCATCGCGCAGCCGGACCCAGCGCACCAGCAGCCAGCTGATCAGCGTCCAGAAGAACACGTCCAGGGTCGGGGTGATCAGCAGGTGACCGAAGACCACCACGATCGGCGAGACCGCGAAGGCGCCCGCGCTGAGCACCTGGGCCCGGCGTCGCCCGCCCAGCTCGCGGGCGATCAGGGCGCAGAGCACGGCGCCGGCGGCGGTGAGCAGTGTGGCCGGAAGGCGGAGCATCATCAGGTTGCCGGGGAACAGGGTGTCCAGGGCGTGGGCGAGCAGCGGCAGCAGCGGCGGCTGGTCGACGTAGCCCCAGGCCGGATGCTTTCCGGCGGACAGGAAGTACAGCTCGTCGCCGAAGTAGCCGTAGCGGCCGCTGGTCAGCAGCAGTACGAGGGCGAGGACGCCGGCGATGACCGCCACCGGCCGCGCGGCGAACGGCTCGATGTGTGCTTCACCCGCCCCGGTGGGCAGGGAGGGCTCTGCCGGGCGCAGCCGGAGCACGGCTCCTTCGGAAGCAGGAGTGGGCGTGGGAGTGGGTGCGGGTGTCGATTCCGATATTCGTTCGACTTCAGGCGCTTGCCGGGGTTCGTGTGGGTCGGCGCGCGGCGAGGTGGGTGGCGATCCGGCGATGTGACTTCCAGGGCTCACGTCTTCTCCACGTGGTCGGGTAGTCGCATTCGTGCGGTCGGCTTTCGGCGGCCGCCTCGAATGCCTTCTCAGTGCTCACGTTCCCGGGTGTTCGAGCGATGCCTGAAGAATAGGCGGTGGATTCGATGTGGCCACCCTGACCATATGACAGCACCTCTTTCCGGCCACGAAGTTGTTTCACCTATCGGCGGAGTTTCAAACCCGCCGGAGTTGGAGAACGCCATCGCGGTGGGTGGGTGCTCGGCCCGGGTCTGCGGGTCACCCCGTCGGAGGCCGAGTACCTGACGGACCGGTTCGCCGACGTGGGGCCCTCGCAAGCCCGCCGGGGCCTTGTTGATCGCTTTCGGCGTGTCATCCGGCGCGTACGCAGGAAGATGACGACGCGGATGAGTTCGACGCCGGCCCGCCGCGGCCGACTGCTGCGAAGCAGCGGGCCGGTCCAGGACGCGGCCGGGTCGGTGGTTGCTCGCGGCTACCGTGCCGGACCGCCGGTGGGGGTGGGGCGGAAGGTGCGGCGGTAGGCCTGGGGCGTGACCCCGATGGCGGCGTGGAGGTGCTGGCGCAGGGACACTCCGGTGCCGAAGCCGGCGCGGTCGGCGACCAGGTCGACGGGCCAGTCCGTGCTCTCCAGCAGGTGCCGGGCCAGGTCGACGCGCCGGCGGATGAGCCACTGGCCGGGGCTGGTGCCGACCTCGTCGCGGAAGCGGCGGGTGAAGGTACGCACGCTGACGTTGGCGTGGGCGGCCATGTCGGCCAGGGTGAGGGGTTCGGCGAGGCGCTCCATGACCCAGGCCTGGGTGGGAGCGGTGCCGGCAGCGGAGGAGCTCGGGACGGGGCGCCGGATGTACTGGGCCTGGCCGCCGTCGCGCCAGGGCGGTACGACGCAGGAGCGGGCGACCTCGTTGGCGATGTCGCTGCCGTGGTCGCGGCGGACGATGTGCAGGCACAGGTCGATGCCGGCGGCCACCCCGGCGGAGGTGAGGATCTCGCCGTCGTCGACGAAGAGGACGTCGGGGTCGATGCGTGCGGTGGTGAACAGGCGCTGAAGGCGGTCGGCCTCGCGCCAGTGGGTGGTCGCCGGGCGGCCGTCGAGCAGTCCGGCGGCGGCCAGCACGTAGGTGCCGGTGCAGATCGCCACGATCCGGGTCCCGGGCCGGACGGCGGCCAGGGCGTCGCGGAGGGTGTCGGGCAGGCGGCCCTCCTCGCGGATGGGGCCGAGCGCCTGGGAGGGCGGGATGACGACGGTGTCGACGGTGGCCAGTAGGGACGCGTCGTGGGAGACGGCGAGCCGGTAGTCGGCATCGGTGCGGACGGCGGAGCCGTCCAGGCTGCAGGTGGTCACGCGGTAGAGCCGGTTGCCCGCGCCGTCACGGGCGGCGCCGAAGATCCGCGCGGGGATGCCGAGCTCGAAGGGGACGACGCCGTCCAGGGCCAGAACGCCGACGTGGTGCATGGCCCGATCCTTTCATTCCGTGACCATCCGGCCACTACTGGGGGGCTGTCCGCCCGGGGAGTCTGAGGGCGTGCCCGGGAGAACCCGGCGCAGACCACCGGAAACCCACCGCAGAAGAGAGCACGTCATCATGGACCAGACGGCGACCGTCCCCACGACCATGCGCGCCATCTCCCAGGACATCGCCGGAGCCCCGGACGTCCTCAAGCTCGTCGAGACGCAGCGGCCGCGCCCGGGCCGGGGCGAGATCCTGGTCCGGGTGCACGCGGCGGGTGTGAACCCGGCCGACTGGAAGACCCGCGAGCGCGGCGTCTTCGCCACCGGCGCCACGCCGCCGTTCACGCTCGGGTTCGACGTCTCCGGTGTGATCGAGCAGGTCGGCGTCGGGGTGACGCTCTTCCAGGTGGGCGACGAGGTGTTCGGGATGCCGCGCTTCCCGCACCCGGCGGGCGCCTACGCCGAGTACCTCACCGCCCCGGCACGGCACTTCGCCCCGCGCCCCGAGGGCCTCACCCACCTCCAGGCCGGCGCCCTGCCGCTGGCCGCGCTGACCGCCTGGCAGGTCCTGGTGGACACCGCGGACGTCCGGCCCGGCCAGCGCGTCCTGATCCACGCGGCTGCCGGAGGAGTCGGCCACCTGGCCGTGCAGATCGCCAAGGCCCGGGGCGCGTACGTCATCGGCACGGCCGGCGAAGCCAAGCACGAGCTGCTGCGCTCACTGGGCGCCGACGAGCTGATCGACTACCGCACCCGGGACTTCGCCGAGACCCTTCGCGGCGTCGATGTCGTCCTGGACTCCCTGGGCGGCCCCAGCTGGGCCCGGTCCCTTCGAACGCTGCGGCCGGGCGGCACACTGGTCTCGATCATCCCGCCGGACGACACCTTCCCCGCCGAGGAGGCCGAAGCGGCCGGGGTGCGGGCGGTGTTCATGCTCGTCGAGCCCGACCGCGCGGGGTTGCGCGAGATAGCCTCGCTGGTCGAGGCCGGACGCCTGCGCGTGGTGGCCGACCACGTCTTCCCCCTCGAAGAGGCTGCCCGGGCCCACATACTGGGCGAGACCGGCCGCACTACCGGCAAGATCGTCCTCTCCGTTGCCCCCTGACCTGCGCCGCCGCGCCGGCCCGGGGTGCGGCGGCGGAGCTGCCTGAGGGCCAAGACAACGTCGACGGCTACTGGCCGGGCTGCCCAGCGACACACTCCTGGTCAGCGTTCATTGCCACGTCTGAAGCAAAGGCAACCAAGTACGGTCACGCCCCCCGGATATGGCAGCGGCCTCCCTGAGAGCCCACTGCGAGAGCGGCGCGCCGGATCGCCCGGGCGTTAGGCGTCGGAACGTGGCGACACGCCACCAGTAGGCGGTCGCAGTGCGCAGGTGCCGCCACCCGTCTCCGCGCTGAGCAGGTGCCGGCGCCCGCGAGGACTCTTCCTCGCCCCGGGCCGGGGCCATGCGGACAGACCTGACTCCGAGCGGCCGACCCGGCGGCCGACCCCACTCCGAGGCGGGACAAGCCGGGCAAATAGAGTCGGGGTCATGAAGATCTTCAGGTCCAAAGCCTCAGCCCAGCACGACCCCCACCTGACCGCCCTGACCATCAGCCAGGCCGACTACCTGCGCGAACTGGTGCGCCAGTACCACGCCGGTCTCGGCCCGCAGGTCAGCGTCTCCGGCGACACGCTCCACGCGCCGCAGGGGACCAGATCGCTGTACAACATCGCCGAGTCGTGCCGGCGCGCCGACCCGCGCGAGTGGCCCGGGCTGGTGGAGCAGCACTTCCGTGCCCTCGACGGTGCGGTGGAGGCGACGCCGGAGGGCCCCGAGCAGATCCTTCGCTCGGCCTACCTGCGCCTGGTGCCCGAGGACGCCTTCCCGCCGGAGGCGGCGTCCTCCTTCAGCTACGTCCGGCGGGTCGCGCCCGGGCTGCAGGAGGCGCTCGCACTGGACCTCCCCGATGCGGTGCGGCTCCTCGACGACCGGTTCGTCGCCGGGGTGGGCCTTGAGGAGCTGCGCGCGGCCGGCCGTGCCAACCTGGTCAGGGAGCCGGTCGAGTACGACGTCGCCCACGGTCAGGGCGGTGCGGCCATGCACATCGTGTCCGGCGAGTCGATGTTCGTCGCCAGCAAGGCCCTGGTGCTGGACGACCTGGCCCACTCGGTGACTGGGCGTCAGCTGCCGGAAGAAGGCGCCCTGTTCGTGGTGCCGAGCCGGAACTACCTGGTCTTCCATCCGTTGGCCGACCACCAGGTGGTCGACGCCGTCAACGACCTGGCCGCCTTCGGCCTCGGTGCCCACCAGGACAACCCCGGCCCGCTCTCGCCCCGGCTGTACTGGTGGCGCAAGGGCGCTGTGACCTCCCTGACCCACATCGACGACGCGACGCATTCGTTCTCCATCGCCCCGCCCGAGGAGCTCATGGCCATCCTGCGCCGCCTGCGGGACACCGGCGCCGATGCCTGACATCCACAAGAGCATCGCCGCCGGCGCCTGAGGGCGGAGTCCCGTACCAGGTCGCGGCCGCCGCGGGGGCGGACCGCGCCCGCGGCGGGCCCGGGTGTACCGGGCCCGCTGCGAGGTCGGATCCCCGACCGGTGCGCGATGGCGGCCGCGTCCGACCGCGCCACCGCGCCGGCGCACTGCCGGTCACAGGGCCGTGAACGCCCCCTCCACGGCCGCACAGGTAGCCGCCAACTCGTCCTCGGTCACGGACGCCGACACGAACCAGCACGCCATGCCGTACGCGTTGCTGTGCACGCCGCGCTTGAGCAGCTCGTGCCGGAAGACGTCGTACCGTGCCTGGTCCGCACGCACCAGATCCCGGTACCGCCGGCTCGGGGCGCCGTCCGGGGTGAACACGACCTGGAACATCGCGCCCACCCCCTGCACCGTGCACGGCACACCCCGGTCCCGGGCCGCCCGACGCACCGCCTCCATCACCCGGCGGCCCGCCTCGTCGATGCGCTTCGTCACGGCGGGGTCGGCGAGCGCTCGCAGCGTCACGAGTGCCGCGGTGGCGCACAGGGGGGAGGCGTTGTACGTGCCGCCGTGCTTGACCCGCCCTTCGGCCAGCGGTTCCATGACCTCACGCCGTCCGGCGAAGGCGGCGATCGGCAGCCCACCGCCCAGCGCCTTGGAGAACACCGCGAGATCCGGCAGCACTCCGAACAGGCCCTGCGCGCCCGCCGGTCCGGTACGGAACCCGGTGCACACCTCGTCGAAGATCAGGACGATTCCGCGCCCGGTGCACTCCTCCCGCAGCAGGTCCAGATAGCCCGGCCCGGGCATCGTGCACGCGTTGTTGGCGACGATCGGTTCGCAGATGACCGCCGCCAGCTCGCCCCGGTGCGCGTCGAGGACGGTCCGCAGCGCCGCCGGGTCGTTCCAGGGGCAGACCACCACGTCGTCCACCACTCCCGCGGGGATACCGGGGGAGTGCGGCACGGAGTGCGGTGCGTCGTACGGCCCGGCCTCGCTCTCGCCCGGCCGGTTGGAGATCGCGAGGGTGTCGGACCAGCCGTGGTAGTGCCCCTCGAACTTCACGATGCGCGATCGCCCGGTGTACCCGCGCGCCGCGCGGACGGCCCCCTGGACCGCCTCGGACCCGGAGTTGGCGAATCGGACGAGATCCGCGCACGGCACCATCTGCCTGATCTGCTCGGCAAGTTCGACCTCCGGGACGTTGCAGGTGCCGAACATCGTGCCCGTACTCAGCACACCCGTCAGCGCCTGCGTGATGAGGGGGGAGGCGTGGCCGAGGACGGCACTGCCGTAGGAGATCAGGTAGTCGATGTACTCGTTCCCGTCGACGTCCCGGATACGGGTGCCGCTGCCGCTCTGCATGTAGAGCGGATAGGGGTGCGGGCCGGTGGAGGTCAGCCGGGATGACGAACTGATGCCGCCGGCGAGGGACTCCTGAGCCCGCTCGAACCAGACCCGGCTCCTGTCCGTACCACCGAGGGCCTGGAATTCGCCATTCATCAGCTGCTCCTGTTTGGTGAGGGGAACTGGAGGACACGCTCGGATGACTGTCAGTCAGTAGGTGGAGTCAGAAGGAGAGGTGTGCGAAGTGGCCGAGAGGACGGCTGTCGTCACGGGTGCGGGAAGCGGAATCGGCCGGGCCTGCGCGCTCGGGCTGCTGGCCGACGGCTGGACGGTGGTGCTGACCGGCCGCCGCGAGGAGCCGTTGCGGGAGACCGCCCGGCTGGCGCGGGACGCCGATCGGCGGCGGGCGGTCCCGGAGCCGGCCGACATCACCGATCCCGCCGTCGTCGATGATCTGTTCGCCCGTGTGGCGGACCGCTTCGGCCGTCTCGACCTGCTCTTCAACAACGCCGCCGACACCATGCCGTACACCCCCACCGAGGAGGTGAGCGCCGAGGACTGGCATCGGGTCATGGACTCGATCGCCACCGGTACCTTCCTCTGCTCGCGGGCCGCGTTCCGGGTGATGAAGGACCAGTCCCCGCGCGGCGGCCGGATCATCAACAACGGCGCCCCGTCCGCCCAGGCCCCGAGGCCGGACTCGATCGCCTTCACCGCCGCCAAGCACGCGGTGGCGGGGATGACCCGTTCGCTCTCGCTCGACGGCCGCCGGTACGACATCTCCTGCGGGCAGATCGACATCGGTAACGTGACGCCGGCGGACCGGCCGCAGCCCGCCGTGCGCCAGGCGGACGGCTCACTGCGGGTGGAGCCCACCATGGACGTGCGGCACGTGGTCGACATGGTGCGCGCCATGGCCGCGCTGCCGGTCGGGGTGAACGTGCAGTCCGTCCTGGTCATACCGAGCGCGATGCCGTACGTCGGCCGGGGCTAGCCCGGCCACGTACGCTGGTGTCCACCGGCCGGGAGCGAGCCGTCCGGCCCGCGCCCAGGCGAGCATCCGGTGCAGCCCGTCCAGGTGGATCAGCCCCTTCCGTACCGTCAGCCCCGCGTAGTCCTCCCCGGGCACGGCCTGGGTGCTGAGGAACAGCGGCCTCGGCCGGGCGGCCGCCTGCCGGTCGAGTTTGAGCGTGCACAGCGGATTGGTCCTGGCGTACGAGGCGCCGAGTCCGGCGAGCCGGGCCGCGGCGGCGGCGACCGTGAGTCCCGTCCTCGGGACGAGCTCCACCTCGCCGTCCTCGCCCAGGTGCCAGGGCAGCACCACCGCCAGCAGCTCGGTGTGGTCCAGCTCCACCCGGTGCCAGCGCCCGGCCAGGGTCAGCTGAGCGTTGCGGATGTGGGTCAGGGCCTCGTCGTTCGAGTTGGCCTCGTCGGTGTCGTCTCGGGGATGCTCGCGTGTGAAGTGCCGCAGTACCGTGTCGAACGTGACGGGCTCCATGGCCCTCATGTGCGCTGCCTTTCGCGCTCGTCCTCGTCGGAGGCCTGGTAGGCGCAGAAGTGCCGGTCGGCGAAGAGCTCGGGCCATCGGCCGTGGTCCAGTCCCCGCTCCCGGGCGACGGCCAGCACGTGCCGCCAGTGCGGTTTGACGGGCGGCCACCGGGTGCCCGTCCTGCAATACGAGGCGTCGATCATATAGCGGTGCCCCACGCCGCCCACGCTGCCCGGCGCGGCGCGCCTGGTGTGGAAGAGCGCCGAGTGCAGGACCACGGTGGAGCCCGGCGGCAACTCGTCGATGAGGACCTCGCCCGGCAGTACGGCCGTCCCCAGGTGGTCGATCGCGTGCTTCTCGGCGACCTGCCGCTGAGAGCCGGGCAGGACGGCCAGTCCGCCCATCGCGGGCCGAAGCCCGCCGATGTAGTGCAGGGCATGGACCATCGGATGCCTGCGGTCGCGCTGTGGACGCTGCTCGTAGTCGTGGTGCCAGCTCTTGCCCGGGCCGCCCGGCGGGCGGCGGTCGCTGTGCAGGTGGTGGAAGACGAAGGACGGCCCGAGCAGTTGGCCCAGCAGCTCCAGCAGCGGTGGGTGCGCGGCCAGCTCGCCGTGTGCGGGCAGCTGCAACTCCACGAAGGGCGGCGGCCCGTACTCCCGTGGACGCAGGCAGGCGTCGATCGACCGCTGCCGCAGTCCGGTGTCCACCCAGTGGTCCACCTCGGGCGCGAGTCGCCCGACTAGCTCGGTCGGGAGGAAGCCGGGCAGGACGAGATAGCCGTTCTCGGAGAAGCCCTTGAGCTGAGACTCTCCATCCGCAACGTCGATCATGGAGCGGAACCCTCCTGGTTCACCGGAGTGCGGCCTGAACAGGATCGGAAGTTATCCGCATGGTCACCTTCCCATGCGTGGGTCACGGACAAATGGCCGGAGCGGAATACGGTGGCCGAAACTCCCGTCAGGAATTCCGGCCGCGCATCTGTGGCCGGTACGGGACGGCGGGAACGGGTCGTTCGGGCGGGGTGGGGCCGTTCGCGCGGGAACGGGCACACCGCGCGGTCGGACCGTCCGGATCGGACGGCGCCGGGGCGATATGAATCAGCCGTTCGACTTTGTCGGACATGGCCGAAATCATCACCGGAATCCGTGAGTTGTGTTTGGCGCGGCGGTGTCGTACGGATGCTCTTCGTATACGGTCCGCGCGGATGGCGAGGGCCGTCCTCGGCAGTTCTGACCCGGGGGTTCGACGGTGCACCCCGCACGCCCCACCGGCCACCGGGTCGTCACCGGACGCGCGAGTGCTGCGGTGTCAGAACCAGGCCGCGCCGCAGCTGCGCGAGGACGCGCGCCGCCGGCCGGTCATCAGATAGGGATTACTTAAGGTCTAGACCTATTGACGGGCCTGGGTCAATTCGGTTGAGTGCTGGCACGACCCCCGCTCACAACCCCCACACGAGGAGTCGCACGTGTCGAAGCACCGCAGCATCAGCTCCAAACACCGGATCATCGCCGTCCTGGCGGCCGTTGCGGCCGCGGTCGGCCTGGCAGCGTTCCTGCCGATGGCCGCACCCGCGTTCGCGGCCACGTGCGCGTCACCCTGGACGGCCTCCGCCGTGTACACCGGCGGCATGGGCGCCTCCTACGGCGGCCACAACTGGTCCGCGAAGTGGTGGACCCAGGGCGAGACGCCGAGCACCGGCGGCTCGGGCGTCTGGGCCGACCAGGGCGCCTGCGGTGGCGGCACGCCCACCCCGACGCCGACCCCGACCGCCGGGTCCTGCACCTACCCCGCCTGGGTGGCAGGTCTGAGCTACACCACCGGCGCCATCGTGCGTTACACCGACGGCAACCTCTACATCGCAGAGCACGACAACCCGGGCTACGACCCGGTCGTCAGCACGTGGTACTGGGATCCGTACAACTGCTCCGGCGGCGGCACCACGACCCCGCCCGTGCCCGGCGGCTTCGTCGTCTCCGAGGCGCAGTTCAACCAGATGTTCCCGAACCGGAACCCCTTCTACACCTACGCGGGCCTGACCGCCGCGCTGAGCGCCTACCCCGGCTTCGCGAACACCGGCTCCGACGCGGTCAAGAGGCAGGAGGCGGCCGCGTTCCTCGCCAACGTCAGCCACGAGACCGGCGGGCTCGTCTACGTAGTCGAGCAGAACACCGCCAACTACCCGCACTACTGCGACACTTCACAGTCGTACGGCTGCCCGGCCGGCCAGTCCGCCTACTACGGTCGTGGACCGATCCAGCTGAGCTGGAACTTCAACTACAAGGCCGCCGGCGACGCGCTCGGAATCAACCTGCTCAACAACCCCAACCTGGTGCAGACCGACGCCGCGGTCGCCTGGAAGACCGGTCTCTGGTACTGGAACACCCAGAACGGCCCCGGCACCATGACCGCGCACAACGCGATGGTCAACGGGTCCGGCTTCGGTGAGACGATCCGCAGCATCAACGGCTCGCTGGAGTGCAACGGCGGCAACCCCGCCCAGGTGCAGAGCCGGATCAACGCGTACCAGAGCTTCACCTCGATCCTGGGCGTCGCGCCCGGGAGCAACCTCTCCTGCTGACGCGCCCAGGCTGGGCACGGATCACCCGCGCCCCGCTCCCCGGTCCCACCGGTGAGCGGGGCGCGTCCGGGCCGTCCGCTCCCTCCGCTCCTTCCGCCGACGTCGTCGGCGCAGGGGGCGACGTGCCACCGCTGCCCTGGCTAACGTGTCGCACGTGGACGGGTCCGGCCCTGACGACAGGAGAACTACGTGGGTACTTCCAGGATCGCGATCGTGACGAGCGAGGTCGGCGCGGAGGCGGACAGCGACCTCCGGCTGATCGTGGAGGCGTTGCACGCCGACGGCTGGACGACCGAACCGGTGGCCTGGGACGCGGAGGACGTGGCGTGGGAGACGTTCGATCTGGCCGTCATCCGGTCGACCTGGGACTACGCGGAACGTATCGGCGAGTTCCTGGCCTGGGTCGACACCACGGCTCGCCTCACCCGCCTGTGGAACCCGGCGTCGGTGGTCCGGTGGAACAGTGACAAGCGCTACCTGCTGGACCTCGCCGAGCGCGGGGTCCCCGTCGTGCCCACGCGCTTCATCGAACCGGGCGGGCGCTACCGCGAGCAGGACTTCGGCGGGGACGGCGGGGTGGTGGTCAAGCCCGCGATCTCCGCGGGCGCCCTCGACACCGCACGCTACGAGCCCGGCCGGCACGCCGAGGCCATGCGACACGCCCGGATGCTGCTGGACCAGGGCCGGGTCGTGATGGTCCAGCCGTATCAGCGTCTCGTGGAGGAGGGGGAACGTGCGCTGGTCTTCTTCTCGGGCACGTTCAGTCACGCGATCCGGAAGGGGCCTGTGCTGACCGAGCCGGGAGTGATCGACAACGACCGGATCCCGCACCCCGACGTGGCCCCGTACCGGCCGACCGGCGAGGAGATGGACACGGCGCTGGCGGCACTGGCGGCGGTGCCGTCGTCGGGGTCCCCGCTGTTCGCCAGGGTGGACCTGGCGCTGGACGACAGCAGGAAGCCCGTGGTCATGGAGCTGGAACTGATCGAGCCGAATCTGTTCCTCGCGGACCATCCCCGGGGGCTGGAGCGTTTGGTCGAAGCCGTGGCGACGGAGGCTCGACGAGCCGCGACGTAGCCTGCGGATGGCCGGAGGCCCTCCCCCTGGGCACGGCCCGGACGGTTGCGAAGCCGACCGTCCCAGGGCGCGTCCGACGCTTTCCTCCGGATTCGCCCTAGGCTGGCCTGCCGGGGCGGCTGCCGCGGGCAGTCGCCGTCGCGAGTAGCAGGAGGGTGCGGCATGTCCCGTGTCAGGGTCCACAACTTCTCGGTCTCCCTCGACGGTTTCGGCACCGGGGAGGGACAGCATCTCGACTCGCCGTTCGGCCACGCAGGCAGCAGGCTCCACGAGTGGTTCTTCCGGACCCGGACCTTCCGCGGCATGCACCTGGAGAGCGGCGGCGACCTCGGGGTCGACGACGCCATGGCCCGGGCCTGGGAGGCGGGGATCGGGGCGGAGATCATGGGGCGGAACAAGTTCGGTCCCCAGCGCGGCCCCTGGGAGGACGACAAGTGGACCGGGTGGTGGGGGACGAATCCGCCGTTCCACACCCCGGTGTTCGTCATGACCCACCACCCGCGCCCCTCCATCGAGATGGAGGGCGGTACGACGTTCCACTTCATCGACGCGACGCCGCAGGAGGCGCTCCGGATCGCGCGCGAGGCGGCCGGCGGCCTGGACGTCAGGATCGGCGGCGGCCCGCGGACCGTCCGCGAGTTCCTCGCCGCCGACCTCGTCGACCATCTGCACGTCGCCGTCGTGCCGATCGTCCTGGGCCGGGGCGAACGCCTGTGGGACGGGCTCGAAGGGCTTGAGAACCGCTTCCGCGTCGAGTCGGTGACGACGCCGAGCGGCATCACCCACCTGACGTTCACGCGGCCCTGACGCGTCGGCCCATCCCGGGCAGGGCGCGCCGCCCCGGGCCCCGGCCCAGGCGTGGGGGCGGCCGAAGCCGCCCCGCCGGGCCCAGGGACCGTGCCGGAATCCCTGCCGCGCCAGTCCACGGGATCCCCCCGTCCAGACGGCCGGCGTGGTCATTGAGCCTTGGCGGCACCCGTTCCTACGTGGTGGAGGTAGGCGTCGATGAGGGCGAAGGTGGCTTCCGGCTGTTCTATCTGGGGCAGGTGGCCGGCTTCGGGGATGACCTGGAGTCGGCCGTCGCCAAAGGCGTCGGCGTAGGCCGCGCCGTAGGCGGGGGTGACGATGCGGTCGCTGGCTCCCCAGAGCAGGAGAGCGGGGACGTCGACACGCCCCAAGCGACGCAGCAGCTTGGGGTCGTGCATGTAGGGGTCGCCCGCGAGGACGCGCATGGTGGCCTGGTTCGCCTGCCGGACGGCGAGTTGCCCGGCGGGGATGCCGGCGGGGTCGACGTAGAAGCGGGCCGAGTCGTGCCAGGCGTACTCGGCGACGCCGCGGGCGTCGAGGGAGAAGAAGTCGGTGATCGGCTCGGCTTCGATGTGTACTCCGACGGGGTCGATCAGCACGAGGCCGGTGATGAGTCCCGCGGTGTCCCGCACGGCCATCTCGGCGGCCGTCCAGCCGCCGAGCGAGGACCCGATGACGAGTACGTCGCGCAGTCGGAGGTCCTGGAGGCAGTGCAGGTACGCGAGCGCGAGATCGTCGATGCCGGTCAGCCAGGCGGGGCGGTGGGTGCCGTCCCAGCCGGGGTGTGTGGGCGTGATCGTGTGGCTGGTCCGGGCGAGGTGGGCCGCGAGCGGGGCGACCGTGGCCGGCCCGCCGCCGCCGTGCAGGATCAGGCAGGGTCGGCCGGTTCCGGCCCGGGTCAGGGTGAGGGGCAGGTCGGGGTACGGGGCGAGGGTGCTGTCTGTGGGCATGCCCCCACTCTAACTAAAGATGTTTATATAAACTAGTGTAGTCGTGCGTTAGGCTGGATTCCGTGCCCGATGAACTGCAGGTCCTTGGAAGAGCGGTGAAGCAGGCCCAGTACCGGCAGCACCGTGCGCTCGACAGTCGACTCGCCGCTGCCGGCACGACGCTCGCCCAGTGGGACGCCCTCCGGGCGATCAGCCGCTCGCCCGGGGCGTCGGCCCGCGCCCTGGCCGTGGCCACATTCCAGAGCGAGCAGGCATTCGGTGCGCTCGCCGGCCGGCTCTCCGCCCTGGGGCTGATCGAGCGCCGTCCCGGCAGCGGCCGGCGCATCGAACACCACCTCACCCCTTCCGGTGAGGAGGTCCTGAGCGCGGGGCACCGGATCGCCGACGAGGTCCTCGCCGCGTGCTACGCCGACCTGTCTCCGGCCGACCGCACGACGTTGCTCGACCTGCTTCAACGTGTCGACGGCGGGCGGGGCGCACAGGGCTAGCCGGCCAGGGCGGCGTCGAGCATCCGGCCGGCGACCGCCGTGAGTTCCGCCGGGTCGGGCGCGGGCCGGGTGCGGGCCATCGCGCCGGCGAGGCGGTCGAAGAGCACGCCCTCGGTCCAGGCGGCGAGCAACTCGCCGGCCTCCCGGGGGCGGGCGGCGCCCAGCGCCGCGAGAACGGTGGCCGCACGGGCACGGGCCGCCAGGCCCGCCCGATGGAGGGCCGACTCCAACTCGGGCGTGCGCGCAGCCTCAAGGCTGAGCTCGTAGCGGGCGAGTTGGCGCTCGCGGCCCGTGGTCAGCCAGCGGTGCAGCAGTGCGCCGAGCGAGGCCGCGGCCTCGTCCCGCGAGAGCGGCTGCCTCAACTCGACGTCGTCCAGGTCCAGTTCCGCGATTCGCGCATAGCAAGCGCCGATCAGTGCCGTACGCGTGCGGAAGTAGTACGACGTACTGCCTGCGGGCAGCCCGGCTGCGGTGTCGATCGCGCGGTGCGTGAGCCCGCGCAGGCCGGCCGCGGCCACGGTGGCGATCGCGGTGTCGGCGATGAGGGTGCGGCGGTCGGGGCTGGACATGCTCCTACTCTACAGTTGTAGAGTGAGGGCTCCGCAACCCGTGGAGTGCCTGCGCCGAACGGAGAGTTGTGCCATGACGAAACGTCACGCGGTGGTGGTCGGGGCCGGAATAGGCGGCCTCACGGCCGCCATCGCACTGCACCGCCGCGGCTGGCACGTCACCGTCTGCGAACGCGCCCCCGAACCCCCCACCACCGGCGCCGGCATCGGCCTCGCTCCCAACGCCCTGCGCGCACTCGACGCCATCGGCGTCGACGCGGCCCACGCCGCCGGCAGTGCCGTACCCACGACGATGGGCCTGCGCCGCTCCGCAGGCCAGTGGCTCACCCGGACCGAAACCGCCGAGATGGCAGCCCGCTACGGCATGCCCCCGATCGCCGTCCCGCGCCCGGCCCTCACCGCCGCCCTGGCCGCGGCCCTGCCACCGGAGGCCCTGCGCTACGGCGCCGCCGTGACCGCCGTCGACGACGCCGAGGGCCGCCCGACCATCCGTACGGAAGCCGGCCCGGACCTTGCCGCCGACCTGGTAGTCGCCGCCGACGGCATCCACAGTCCGCTGCGCCGCGCGCACTTCCCCGCCCACCCCGGCCTGCACTACATCGGCGAGACCGCCTGGCGGACCATCGTGGACGCCCCGGACCTCCGGATACCGGCCATGAGCGAGACCTGGGGGCGGGGCGAGCGGTTCGGCGTGACCCCGCTCTCCGACGGCCGGTTCTACCTCTACGCCACCGCGGTCGTCCCGGCCGGCGCCCGGTCGGCCGACCCCCGCGCCGAACTCCGCCGTCGATTCGGCTCGTGGCACGACCCGATCCCGGCCCTGCTGGAGCGCGTCGGCCGCCTCGACCCCGCCGACGTCCTCCGGAACGACCTCTACGACCTGGCCGCCCCGCTCCCACGCCTGCACCACGGCCGGATCGCCTGGCTCGGCGACGCCGCCCACGCCATGGCACCCAACCTGGGCCAGGGCGGCTGTCAGGCCATCGAGGACGCGGTGGTCCTCGCCCACCTGCTGCCCGCCGGCGACAGCGGTGACGGTCCGGACTCCATCCCGGCGGCCCTCGCCGCGTACACCGCCGCCCGCCGCGACCGCACCGACGCCGTGCGCGTGCGCGCCCGCCGGGTCGGCCGCCTGGGCGCCCTCCGCAACCCGCTCGCGGTGGCGGCCCGCGACCTCGCGGTCCGTGCCACCCCCGCCCGCCTGGCCCTGCGCGGCATGGACGACCTCTTCAACGGCTTCCGCCTCCCCGGGTAGCGGGGACGCGCCGGGGCACGACGGCTGGCCGGTGACGGTGATCGCCCGGTTGTGGCTCCGGCACGGCTGGATGACGCGGTGGTCGCGCGCATCCGCCGCTCGACCCCGGGCAGCAATGTTCCTACTTGCTCTGGATCTGCCCCAGCGGACGGGGAGACTGCTCCAGCGCGGAGCGCGCCGTGAGCCAGCCGGGGTCCCCCCGGTGGAAGGCGCTGCGCAGGAAAGCCCAGGTGAGCTGCTGGATCAGAGCGACTCGTGCCGGACTCTCATCGGTCGTTTCCGCGACGCTTTGCCCGGGGATCCCACCGAGCGAGTGTTCCGCCCCGAACAGCGTCAGCAGGGTCTTGCTCCCCGGGCTCAGGAAGTACGGGTCGGTGAACCAGTCCGGCCCCCGAACGGACAGCGCGGACTTGTCCTGATCCCCCGCGACCACGAGAGCCGGCGTGGTCATGCCGTCGAAGGACGGATTCATGAAGGGGAAGTGTTCGGCTGCGAATGGCGACAGGTCCTCTCCGCCCCGGCCGGTCAAGGCGAGCAGCACCCCGGCCGTGACCCGCGGGTCGGACATGTCCTCCCCGGGTGCGCCCTCGGAATCGAGGACTCGCGCGCCCAGCAGCATGCTCGCCGTCTGGGCCCCCCAGGAGTGTCCGGACACCGCGATGCGGGTTCGGTCGAGGCGCCCGCCGAGGCCCGGTACGGCAGCCTCCAGGAGATCGAGCTCGTCGAGGACGCGCTTCAGGTCCTCGACCCTCGTACGCCAGATGAGTGGCGTACGAGGGTCGTCGGCGGGCAGGCCGAGCGTCCTTGAGTCGAGGTGGGTGGGTTGCAGGACCACGAAGCCGTGAGCGGCCCAGAAGTCCGCGAGCGGGGCGTAGCCGTCCATCGACCAGCCGTAGCCGTGGGAGAAGACGACGATGGGCAGGTCACGCCCGGACACCGGCGCGGACACGCGGACCTGAAGATCCTCACCGCGGCCCGGGGCCGACAGTACGACCGGCTTCACGGATACGACCGGCGCGGGCGCACCGGTGATCTCCCGGGTGTTCGCCGTGTTGGATTCGGACATGAAAGTGCCCTCCGTTATGCGTGGCTTGGTTGCCGGGCCGCTGCTCTGACATCATGAGCAAACGGAACCCTGTCCCGTTTGACGATACGGAACGTTGTCCCGTTTAGCAATGTCGGTAGTGGAGGGAACGCGCGGTGAACGACAGCGACCAGGCGGAAGGGCATGCAGCCCGGCCCAAACGGGCGGATGCCCGACGTAACAAGGAGACTCTGCTCGACGCGGCCGCCGCGGTCTTCGTCATGTCAGGTGTGGAAGCGCCGGTACGTGACGTCGCGGCCAAGGCCGGCGTGGGGACGGCCACGATCTACCGGCACTTCCCGACGCGAGCGGATCTCATCATCGCCGTCTACCGGCACCAGGTCGAGGCATGCGCCGACGCCGGTCCAGCCCTGCTGGAGTCCAGCGCGACTGCACATGCCGCACTGGGGCAATGGATCAACCTCTTCGTTGACTTCCTGGTCACCAAGCATGGACTCGCTGCCGTGCTGCAGTCCGACAACGCCGGCTTCGAGACGCTGCACGCCTACTTCCTCGACCGCCTCGTGCCCGTCTGCACCCGGTTGCTCGATGCCGCGGCCGGCTCCGGCGAGATCCGCTCCGAACACCTGGATGCCTATGCGCTCATGCGCGGCGTCGGGAACCTCTGTGTCGGCGCGGGCAGTGACCCTCGCTACGACGCGCGTCAGTTGGTCGAGCTCCTCATCGCAGGACTGCGTCAGCCGCACTGATCCACAGCCCCGGCTGTGGACGGCGAACCGCTGTTCGCAGGGTATGCCCACCGGCAGTCACCACCCACCCGCCTTCCCGCGAAGCCGTCGCCGGAGCTGGTGACCAGCCCTCAGAGGACGTGGTCGACGTAGGCCGCGAGCGAGGAGCGCAGGCCCTCGGGCGTCATTCCCCGATCGTCGACCAAGTGGGCGACGAGGTCGGCGCGGATGGCCGCCAGCAGTGCGTGGGCGGTGAAGTCCGGGTCCTGGACGCCGGGAACCCGAGCCAGGGTCGCGCGAAGGATGTCGTGCCACCAGGCGTAGTGCTCGGCCCGGTACGGGCTGCTGATCCCGGCGTCCTCCGCGGCCGACATCAGGTGCCGGTTCTCGATCTTGAAGCGAAGCGAGGCGTCGAGCAGGTCCAGCACCTGCTGCCGCGGTGAGCACCCGGGTGCGTCCTGCGCCTCCCGCGCGGCTTGCTGCAGGGGTTCGAGGCGGGAGGCGATCACGGCGCCGATCAGGCCGGCGCGGTCGCCGAAACGGCGGAAGAGGGTGCCCTTGCCCACGCCCGCGGCCGTGGCGATGTCGTCCATCGACACGCTGTGAGGACTGCTGCTGGTGGCGAAGAGGGCGTCGGCGGCGGCGAGGACGGCCTCTCGGTTGCGCAGGGCGTCCGCACGCTCCGGGCGCTGGGTCACGGGTCCTCCTTCTTGGTCTCCGGCCTGTCCAAGCCCCCTGGCCGGTTCATGGTGTCCGACGGGCCGCGTGGCGTGCGCCGGGCCGGATCGTGTCGTCGAGCCAGTCGAAGATACGCGCTACCGTAGGGCGATGGGTGCCCGGGTGGCGGTGGGCGGCAGCGCCTTGTTGCTCGATCTGGGCGGCGGGACCGAGGTTGCCCGGGGTCTCGAACCGGAACGCCGGATCGTGGTGGAACATCAACTGCTTCATCGAAGCTCCCGTTCCACGAAGGCGCGGAGCGTGCCCGGGGGGCGGCCCGTGAGTCGCTCGACGGTGTCCGAGGTGCGGTCCTCGGCCCCGGCTGCGATGGCGCGGTCCATGCCGGCCAGCATGGTGGCGAACTCCAGCGGGATCTCGGCCGCCCAGCGGTCGCGCAGCTGCTCGAATGTCAGATGCCGGTGCACCACGGGCCGGCCGGTCACCTCGGTGATGGTCGCGGCGACGTCGTCGTAGGTCAGTGCCTGCGGCCCGGTCAGGACCAGGTCGGTGTTGGGGGCCTGCCCGTCGGTCAGGGCCCGTACGGCTACGGCGGCGATGTCCTGGGCGTCGACGAACCCGACGCGGCCGTCCCCGGAGGCCGTCCAGATGGCGCCGTCCTTGCGGATGCTGCGCGCGTGGGGGGTGAAGCCGGCGAAGTTCTGCATGAACCAGGAGGGCCGCAGCACCGCCCACTGCTCGAACAACCCCGGCAGTTCCTCGTGGACCTGCCCCACCGCCGGACCGCCCGCGGGGATCGCGGAGGAGCTGAGCAGCACCGCGCGGTGAACGCCTGCCGCCCGGGCCTGGCGGAGGAATGGCAGCATGACCGCGGCCGGGTCGGAGGAGCCGATGGGCGGGACGAGGTAGGCGCGGTCGACGCCGGCGAGGACCTCGTCCCAGGTCGCGGGCTCGTTCCAGTCGAAGCGCACGGCCTGTGCACCCTCCACCGGGGTGGCGCTTCGGCCCGCGGCCTTGACGCGGTGGCCATCGGCGGTGAGCCCGGCGGTGACGCGGCGGCCGGTGGTGCCGGTGGCCCCGATGACCAGGGTGGCGTTGATGTCGTTCATCGGTTCGTTCCTACGAAGTCGGCGCCGGGCTGCTGGACGGCGAGGGGGTTCCAGTAGTCGCGGTAGGAGGCGATGCGTCCGTCCTTGACCGTGACCACGGCGATGTAGGTCATGTCGAAGGGGCTGTCGGTCTCCACCAGACGGCCGACGCCGCGCATCTCCACCACGATCGTCTCGGGGGCGGTGGTCCGGTGGATCGTCACGTCGGTGAAGTCGTGGACGTCGACGTGGTCCGGATAGTGGCGCATGTAGTCCGCAACGGCCTGCCGGCCCTCCAGTCGGACGGGCCAGCCCTCGGGGGCGAAGGGGAACTCCAGGACACCGTCCTCGTCCCAGAGGGCCACCCAGCCGGGGATGTCCTTCTCCAGCAGCAGTCGCAGACCGTGGCGGTACAGCTCCGCGGGTGTCATGGGGATTGTCATGATCAAGGCTTCCGTCCTGCTCGAAGGCGCGGAGATCCGGGCCCGTCGGTTCGCGGGCTGCCGTCACCAGAGGCTCGCTCCAGTCCGGTTGTGGCGGTTCCTCGTGACGGGCACCGGATCGAAACGGACCGATGGTCCGCATGGGTGAAACCATACGGACTGACGGTCCGCTTCGCAATGCCGAGTGTGGCCGCTTCTCTGCTCCGCCGCACGCACCGGCACGGGCCGCCACGGAGCGTGGGGGCAGGTCAGGTGGCCGGGAGGAAGCCGGCGTCGGTGAGGACCTTCTGGCCGTCGGGGGATTCGACGTAGGCGACGAAGGACCGGGCGCCTGCTGCGTTGGGCGCGTGGGTGAGGGGCGTGATCGGGTAGTCGTTGACGGCGGAGGACGCCTCGGGGAAGTTCACCCCGTCGACCTTGCCGGCGGCGGCCTTGACGTCGGTCCGGTAGACGAGCGAGGCGTCGGCCTCCTGGAGTTCGACCTTGGTGAGCGCGGCCTTGACGTCCTGTTCGTAGCTGACCGGTGTGAGCTGGATGTTCGCGGCGTTCAGGACGGTCTGGGAGGCCGCCCCGCAGGGGACCTCCCGTGCGCAGAGCACGACCTTCAGGCCGGGCCGGGTGAGATCCTGGAGGCCGGCGACGTGCTGGGGGTTGCCGGGCGCGGTGGCGGTCTCCAGCTGATTGCGGACGAAGATCTTCGGGGTTCCGGCCGCCTCGCCCTTGTCGGTGACGGTCTTCATGGTGGCGGGGCCGGCGGCGGCGAACACGTCGGCGGGGGCCTCGCCGACGATGCCGGCCGCCAGGGAGTTGCTCCCGGCGAAGTTGAACACCACCTTGGTCCCGGGGCGTGCGGCCTCGAACTGCCTGCCGATCTGCAGGAAGCTCTCTTGCAGGGAGGCTGCGGCGAACACGGCCACGGTGCCGGTGACCGCCGAGGCCGTGGACGAGGCTGCGGACGCCGAGCCGGATGCCGCCGAGCCGGATGCCGCCGTGCCGGACGAGGAGCACCCGCCGGCCAGGAGCATGACGGCGATGCAACTGCCCGCCGCGTGGAGCGCCCGGCGCCGAACAGTGCGGGTCCTCACAACAGTCTCCCTGTGTCTACCGTGCGCAAGGCGGTGTCACGGCGGCCGCCTGGGGGCCGTCCAAGATGGTCCGCCGCGAGAGTGCAGTACGCCGATGCGGCATGTTCTTCAGCCTATGCCTGCACACGCAAGGAAGAACGGCACATCTGCCTTGCATTCATCCATTTGCCTGCGGGTGGGGCGAGGATGCCGGCGAGTGAGCGGTGGGCTTCGCCCGCCCCGCTCCCGCTCCCGCGCCCGCGCTCCGCAAGGTCGGCGTCGGAGGCCCGGCCAGCTTCGGCCAGGCCCGCCCGTCCCGGACGGAGACCACGGCTTCTGCCGCATCGAAGATCAAGTGGCGCTCACACCCGTGGAGGGCATGCCGTGCGATCCGGTTAACGCTCCGCATCCACACGCCGTGACGGCCCGTTAATACGACCTTCCTAGGGTGACGAGCGTGGGAGCTTCCCACCGCCCGCCGCGCCACGCCCCGCGTACGCCCGGTGGGGACTGCGATCCCCCGGGAGGGAGTCTCGGTGACGATGCCAGGTTCGAAGGCGGACAGCGTACGGACGGTCTGCTCGTACTGCGGCGTCGGCTGCGGCATCGTGCTCGACATCGGCCGGGACGCCGCCGACGGCAGGCGAACCGCCCGGAAGACCTCCGGGGACAAGAGCCACCCGACGAACTTCGGGCGGCTCTGCACGAAGGGCTCGACCAGCGCCGACATGATGGCCGCCACCGGGCGGGCCGCCAAGGCGCTGATCCGCACCGAGCGCGGTGCCGAGCCCGCCGAGGCGGACGTGGACGCGGCCATCACGGCGGTCGCCCGGCGCCTGCGCGCGATCCTGGACGAGCACGGCCCGGACGCTCTCTCCTTCTACGTCTCCGGCCAGATGTCGCTGGAGGCGCAGTACCTGGCCAACAAGCTGGCGAAGGGCTTCGTCCGCACGAACCAGATCGAGTCCAACTCCCGCCTGTGCATGGCCAGCGCCGGCTCCGGCTACAAGCTGTCACTGGGCGCGGACGGCCCGCCCGGCTCCTACCAGGACTTCGACCGCGCGGACGCCTTCTTCGTCATCGGCGCGAACATGGCCGACTGCCACCCGATCCTGTTCCTGCGGATGATGGACCGGATCAGGTCGGCCGGGGCGAAGCTCATCGTCGTCGACCCGCGGCGCAACGCCACCGCCGACAAGGCCGACCTGTTCCTGCAGATCAGGCCGGGCACGGACCTCGCCCTGCTGAACGGGCTGCTGCACCTGCTGGTGGAGAACGGCCACACCGATGAGGCGTTCATCGCGGAGTTCACCGATGGCTGGGAGGGGATGCCCCCCTTCCTCGCGGACTACCCGCCGGCCAGGGTCGCCGAGATCACCGGGATACCGGAGGCGGACATCCGGCTGGCCGCGCGGTGGATCGGCGAGGCGGGGGAGTGGATGAGCTGCTGGACGATGGGGCTCAACCAGTCCACGCACGGCACCTGGAACACCAACGCCCTGGTCAACCTGCACCTCGCCACCGGGGCGATCTGCCGCCCCGGCAGCGGGCCGTTCTCCCTGACCGGCCAGCCCAACGCGATGGGCGGCCGCGAGATGGGCTACATGGGCCCGGGCCTGCCCGGTCAGCGCTCGGTCCTGGTGGACGCGGAGCGTGCCTTCATCGAGGGCGTCTGGGGAGTGGAGGCCGGCACGCTGCGCACCGAGGTCGGCCGTGGGACGGTGGAGATGTTCGAGCAGATGGCCGCCGGCGACATCAAGGCGTGCTGGATCATCTGCACCAACCCGGTCGCCTCCGTCGCCAACCGCAAGACCGTCATCGCCGGCCTGGAGGCCGCCGAACTGGTGATCGCCCAGGACGTGTTCGCGGAGACCGAGACCAACGCGTACGCCGATGTGCTGCTGCCCGCCACGCTGTGGGCCGAGTCCGACGGCGTCATGATCAACTCGGAGCGGAACCTCACCCTCGTCCAGGGCGTCCTCGACCCACCCGGGCAGGCCCTGCCCGACTGGCAGCTGATCGCCCGGGTCGCCTGCGAGATGGGCTTCGCCGACGCCTTCACGTACGCCGGCGCCGAGGACGTCTTCGAGGAGCTCAAGCGGGCCTGGAACCCGAAGACCGGGTGGGACCTGCGCGGCGTCAGCTACGAGCGCCTGCGGGAGACCCCGGTGCAGTGGCCGGCCCCGCGCCCGGACGGCGGCGACCGCAACCCGATCCGCTACCTCAACGACGGCGTCAGCCAGACCCTGCTGGAACGCGAGGACGGGACCCGGCCCCGGCTGGTGTTCCCCACGGCCACCGGCCGCGCCCAGTTCTTCGGCCGACCCCACCTGCCGGCCGCCGAACTCCCCGACGACGACTATCCGTTCGTCCTCAATACCGGCCGCCTCCAGCACCAGTGGCACACCCTCACCAAGACCGGCAAGGTCGCCAAGCTCAACAGGCTCAACCCCGGGCCGTTCGTCGAACTGCACCCCGAGGACGCCGCCGCCATGGACGCCGAGGACGGCGACCACATCGAGGTCGCCTCCCGCCGCGGCCGCGCCGTCCTGCCCGCCGTCGTCACCGACCGGGTACGGCCGGGGACCTGCTTCGCGCCGTTCCACTGGAACGACCTCGCCGGTGAGTACCTCAGCATCAACGCCGTCACCAATGACGCCGTCGACCCGGTCTCGTACCAGCCCGAGCTCAAGGTCTGCGCCGTGGCGCTGCGCGTGGTGGCCGCCCCGGAGCCGAAGGAGACCGCCCCCGTGCCGGCGACCGCCGACCCCGCCGTGCCGGCCGACCCCGCCGTGCCGCTCAGCGGGGCCACGGTGGCGGCCCCGGCTGCCACCGTGGCCCCCGCGCCGGCCCTGACCGGCGGCGTTCCCGCGCCCGTTCCCGCGCTCGCCGCACTGCTCGGCATCACCGACCTCACGCCCCCGGCGCTCGCCGAACCGGAGCGCCGCTACCTGTCCGGGTATCTCTCCGCTGTCGCGCTGGCGCCGTCCGGCGGGGTCCCGGTGCTGCCCGCGGGCGCGCCGTTCGCCCCGGGGACGGCGTTGTGGGTGGACGGCATGCTGGCCGGCATGTTCTCCCGGGCCGCCGCTCCCACGGCGACCGCCCCCGAGTCTGTCGCCCCCGAGCCGGTCGCACCGCTCCCCCCGGACCGGCGCGTCCGTCCCGCCGGGGATATCCCGGTGCCCGCCCCGGCCCGGGAGCTGCTCGTCCTGTGGGCGTCGCAGACGGGCAACGCCGAGGAGTTCGCCGCCGGCGCGGTCGCCCGCCTCGCCGGGGCCGGCCGCGCCGCCACCCTGCTCGCCATGGCCGACGCCACGCCCGCGCGGCTCACCGCCGGCACCGATCTGCTGATCGTCACCAGTACCTTCGGCGACGGGGACGCGCCCGACAACGGCGCCGACTTCTGGCAGGCGCTGGCCGGCGACGGCGCGGCCCGGCTGGACGGCCTGCGGTACTCGGTCCTCGCCTTCGGTGACTCCAGCTACGACGACTTCTGCGGCTACGGCCGCCGCCTGGACGAGCGCCTCGCGGAACTCGGTGCCACCCGGCTGTACCCACGCACCGACTGCGAACCCGACTTCGACGAAGCCGCCGAGCAGTGGCTCGACCAGGTCGCCCGCGCCCTCACCGCAACCGCCGAACAGCAGCCCGCTCCGGCCCCGCCCGTCGCGCCCGCCCCGGGCACCACGTCGGCTGCCGGGGCACCCGCGATGCCGACCCCCACCGCCGCGGTGCCGGCGACCTTCTCGCTGCCGGCTTCCGCCACGGCCCCCGTCGGGGCCGCCGTAGCCCGGCCCGCCGCGCCGGAGGGCTACTCGAAGGCATCCCCCTTCGCGACGCTGCTGATCGGCAACCGGCTGCTCAACCTGCCCGGATCGCAGAAGGAGGTGCGGCAGTTCGCCTTCGACACCCGCGGCGGCGAACTCGCCTACCAGGCCGGCGACGCCCTCGGCGTGTGGCCGGCCAACGGCGCCGAACTCGTCGCCGAGTGGCTCGCCCTGACGGGCCTGGACCCCGAGGAGGGTGTCTCCCTGCCCGACAGCGGCGAGATCCCCCTCGGCGAGGCCCTGCGGACCCGCCTCGACATCGCCCGCATCACCCCCGACCTGCTCAAGTTCGTCGCCGAGCGCACCGGCGACCGCGACCTCAAGCGGCTGCTGAGACCGGACAACAAGGGCGAGCTGGCGAAGTGGAGCTGGGGCCGCCAGGCCGCCGACGTGGTCGGCGCCTTCCCCGTCCGGGCGTCCGCCGCCGAATGGGCCGGCGTGCTCAGGCGGCTCCAGCCCCGCCTGTACTCCATCTCGTCCAGCCCGCTGGCGCACCCCGGCGAGGTACGCCTCACCGTGTCCGTCGTCCGCTACACCAACGACCTCGGCCGCGAGCGCAAGGGCGTCTGCTCCACGTACCTCGCGGACTGCGCGGACGACGGCCCGGTGCAGGTGTTCGTCCAGCGCTCCGCGCACTTTCGCCCGCCCACCGGCTCCACCACGCCGATGATCATGGTGGGCCCGGGTACCGGCGTCGCGCCGTTCATCGGATTCCTGGAGGAGCGCCGGGCCGGCGGTCACACCGGCCCCAACTGGCTGTTCTTCGGTGAGCAGCGCGAGGCGACCGACTTCTACCACCGCCAGGACCTGGAGGCCTTCCGCGCCTCCGGCCACCTGGAGCGTCTCGACGTGGCCTTCTCGCGGGACCAGCGCAACAAGATCTACGTCCAGGACCGGATGCGCGAGCAGGGCCCGCGCCTGTGGCGGTGGCTCCAGGAAGGCGCCCACTTCTACGTCTGCGGCGACGCCGCCCGGATGGCCAAGGACGTCGACCAGGCCCTGCGCGAGATCGTCGCCACCCACGGCGGCCTGGACGACGAAGCGGCCGCGGCATACGTCAGGCAGCTGGCGAGCGACAAGCGTTACGTCCGAGACGTCTACTGAGCGGCGGTGCCGAGCGGCCGGCCACGGGACCTGCCGCGGGCTCACGTGCTGCCCCGGGCCGAAACGGCACAGCGTCGGCCGGGACTTCCGGCGGAGTGGCTGAAACCGCAGCCGCACCGCAGGATTCCGCGAAATCCCTGTGACCGCCCGTGGAATGATGGCCCATGTGAAGCTTCTTGATGTGCTGACCGAATTCGGCGCCAACGGGGGAGTGCCCGGAGTGCGAC
Source organism: Kitasatospora sp. NPDC050543 (assembly GCF_044457565.1). NCBI lineage: Bacteria > Bacillati > Actinomycetota > Actinomycetes > Kitasatosporales > Streptomycetaceae > Kitasatospora > Kitasatospora sp. NPDC050543. The sequence continues at coordinate 256,345 of NZ_JBITGZ010000004.1, forward strand.
CGCTGGGAAGCCTGGCGGACGCTGCCACCGTACTTGGTCCGCCTCGGGGGTCGGGACGCATCGACGACCAACTGCCCTGGCCGCAGTGGTTCCAGTTCGGTGACCTCTGGGTGGAGATCTGCCACTGCGGGGTCATCAACCGGGCCTCGCTGCCGACGTGGCACGAAGAGGTTTGCATTCCCGCGGAGCAAACCGGGAAGTTCCACACCGTCCCGTCCGGCATCACCTTCACTCGGCTGAGCACCGCCTTCTCCGCCGTGGGTATCGCCTGGCGCAGAATCAGTGAGCACCCGCAGCACCCGCAGCACCGGCAGTTCGCCATGGAGACCGTGGTCGCCGGCCTTCCGGACGTGACGGTTCACTTCACCTTCACCGCGGATGACGGACGGGGGGACGCCGAAGCACTGCTGCACGGTGTCCACGCCACGGAACACACTCACCTGTGCCCGCAGACGCCTCGCGACGACACGTAGTCGAGCCGCGACGGCGAACGCGGGCGGGGCGGTGTTGTCAGTGACGTGGCGTACGGGCCGCAGTGGCCCGGATCACATGGCACCCGCCCGCGGTGACCAACGGCCAGGTGCCCAATCCCGAGCAGGCCCTGAAGTGCGTCATTCAGCACATCGCGGGTGGCCGTGCGTGCCAGCACCGTGTCCACGGGCACCCGCCTTGCGCGGGGTGCGGAAGCGGGATCAGGCGGCGGGATCAGACAGCAGGCGCACGCAGCGGGCTCAGGCGGTGGGCGGGGTTGCCGCGTGGCGCGTCTGCTGGATCAGGACGGTGGTGGCACGTTCCAGCAGTTCGCAGAGTGCGGCGTGTTCGGCGGGCGTGAACGCATCGGTGAGCGCGCGCTCAAGGATGATCACCTCCTGGTAGGCGCGGTCCAGCAGTGCCTGGCCCCCGTCGGTGAGGGTGGCGATCTGCACCTTGGCGTGCACCGGGGACGTCTCGCGGCGGATGAGTTCCTTGGTCTCCATGTTGGTCAGCACGCTGCTCATGGTCTGCTGCGTCACCCCGCAGGAACGCGCCAGTTGGGCGCCGGACAGGCCGCCTTCGCGCGCGAGGATCAGTAGCACGGTGTACTGGGTCATCGTCAGCCCGTAGGCGCGCAGCACTGCCTCGTGGTGCCCCATCAGCGCCTGCTCCGAGCGCCTGATCCGGGTGCAGAGGTCATCCTCGATCGGGGCTTCCACCGTGTACTCCACTCCATTGACAGCTTCATGGGTTGACTCAGGTGCCTTATATACCTAGAGTCCTCGACTGTAAGGATACTGAGTCAACGCAGGGGGCTGTAATCATGAAGGCTGTGCTTCTCGACGCCGATGACCACTACCGGGTCGCCGAGCTCGACGAACCCGCCCCCGGCCCCGGCCAGGTGGCGATCCGCGTCGCCTACGCCGGGATCCAGTGGGGCGACACCATGGTCCGGGACGGCCACTTCCCCGTGGCGCGTCCCTTCGTCCCGGGCTTCGAGGCGTCCGGCCACGTCGTCGCCGTCGGCGAGGGCGTCGACGCGAGCCGGATCGGTGAGCCCGTCACCGCGCTGACCATGGCAGGCGCGTACGCCGAGGTGGTCCTGGCGCCCGCCGTGCTCACCCTGGGCATCGGCGAGCTGTTGCCGCGGACGGCCGCAGGCCTCGGGTGGGGCGCACCGACCGCCTACGACCTGATCAACACCGCCGCGCAGGTGCGGCCCGGGGAGAGTGTCCTGATCCACGCGGCCGCCGGCGGAGTGGGCACGCTCGCCGCGCAGTTCGCCCGACTGGCCGGGGCCGGCCGGATCGTCGGAGTGGTCGGCAATGACCTCAGGGCCGACTACGCCGCCCGGTTCGGCTTCGACCGGCTGCTGCTGCGCGAGGCGTTCCCGGCCGAGCTCGGCGAGGAGAAGTTCGACGTGATCCTCGATCCGGTCGGAGGCTCGACCCGCCACGCCGGCCTCGCGCAACTGGCGGAGCACGGCCGACTGGTGGCATACGGCAACCTCGGCAGTTACGAACCCGTCCTGGCGAACACCAACGACCTGCTCATGCAGGGCAAATCACTCGTGACCTACAACAGCAACCTGCTCAGCCAGACCCACCCCGAGCGGCTCGCCGACAGTTTCCGCCGTGCACTCGGCCACGTCGCCGACGGCCGGGTGCGCGTGGACATCACCGCGGAGTACGACCTGGCCGACCTGGGCATCGCCGTGCAGCACCTCGCCGAGGGCACCACCCATGGCAAGAGCATCCTCCGGGTCGCCTGACAACAGGCGGAGCTGCCGCAAGCGCCGGGCCGCCACGGCGACCGAAGGGCCGGCATGAGAAGCCCCAGCCCCGGAACGGAGGTGGCGCGGTGGAGAATTCCGTGGCTGAGCGGGCAGCTGCACTGACCGGTCCTCAGCGACGCGAGGTGCTGGCTTCCGATCGGGTGACCGGAGAGGTACGAGGCACGGCGGGCATCCGGACGGCTCTGGTCGGCAAGGGGCTCGCCGCTGTGCACGGGCGGGTCCGGGCAACCTACCTGACGGCGGACGGGCTCGCGGTCCGGGACTGGCTCCGGAGCCGGTCAGCGGGGGGTCCTTCCGTCGAGGCACCGGCGGCCGAGCCCGGCGCGTTCGTCGCGGCGACGGGAGAGGGGGAGGCCGGCAGCCCGGAGGATCAGGCCGAGCGGACGGTTGCTGTCGCGCGGGCGTGGGCGGGCCTGGTCGAGGTCCGTCGCCTAGCCGGCGGCGGCAGCGGGGGCGGCGGCCTTCCGGCTCCGTGGGAACTCGCACGGCCGGTGTGGGCCGTGGCGCTGGCCCTCGAAGCCGCGGGCCTTCCCCCGTCCGCGGCCGATCGAACCGGCCGCAGGACGCGGACCGGCTACCGGGTCACCGAGTCCGGCCAGGCCGGCGAGGTCCGGGTCGAGTGGCGCGGGCCCTCGGCGGGCGAGGCACGGCTGGAGGCCGAGGCGCGGCTGTCCGAATGCGCGCGGCGGCTGTCCGAGCGAGGCTGGGCCGCGCTCCGCTATCAAGGCCCCCAGCACACCCGCTTCCTGCTGGTCTCCGCCCGGCGCTGAGGCGGCCCGCGCGCAGGAAGGTGTGGTGGACGAGGCAACCGCAGCTCGGACGGGAAGCGGGGCGGAGCCGCCGTCGATGGGCCGCTCCTCGCCCAGATCTCGGTTCGCGGCAGCACGGGTGGCCCGCAGCAGACGGCCCGAGGCTGGTACCGGAGTCGAGCCGGCGCGTAGGGTGCTCGGATGATCGGGACACCAGAGGCGTTCTCGCGGAGCACCATCGAACGCGAGGGAGAGCCGGGAGCGGCATGGCTCGCCGAACTGCCCGGGATCGTGGACGAGCTGCTGGGGTGCTGGGACTGCCTACCGGACGGCGAGGTCATGCACGGGGGCGTCGGGATCATCGTCCCGGTGCGACGGCGGGCGGAGGGGACCGCTGTGCTGAAGGTGTCCTTCCCCCACCCCGGCAACGTCCACGAGCCGGACGCCTTCATGGCGTGGAACGGGCGCGGAGCCGTCCGGCTGCACGAACGCGACGACGAGCGTTTCGCGATGATGCTGGAGCGGGCCGACCCGTCGACCTTGGCGGAGGTCGCGGACGGTGATGAGGTGGCGGCGGTCGCAGGGCGGATCAACCGCCGGCTGGCCGTCCCCGCGCCGGCCGGCCTGCCCCGGTTACGGGATCAGGCCGACGCCTGGGAGGAGCAACTGCTCAAGGACGCCGAGGAGCTGGCTCACCCGCTGCCGCGCCACGTCATGGAGGCCGCGGAGGCGACCGTCCGCGACCTGGGCCGAACCCAGCCGGACATCCTCGTCCATGGCGACCTTCATGCCGGGAACATCCTGCGGGGCGAGCGTGAGCCATGGCTGGCCGTCGACCCCAAGGGGTATGCGGGAGACCCCGCCTACGACGCCGGCGCACTGCTCAAGTCACGTGCGCTGACGCTCATTGCCGCGGCCGACCTGCGGAGCGCCGTCCACCGCACCCTGGACGTCTTCGCCGAAGCCGCCGAGCTCGATCGCGAACGTGCCCGGCGTTGGGCCCAGCTCCATGCCGTCCAGGCAGCGTTCTGGGGCCGCCGCCACGGATTCCGGGTGGCCCGCGGCGGATCACGCCTGGACTGGCTCACCGACTTCATGGACCGCCTGGCGAAGGTGCTCACGGAGCGCGCCTAGCTCGCGCTCGCTGCGGCCGTCCGGGTCGGCCGGGGTCGGCTGCCGGTGATCATCGGCGGGCGGGTGCTGACGGCCAGGACGACCGCTCGACCCGTCGATGCGGACGACGAGCGCATGGTGCTGCTGTTCGGGAGCGACAGCGACCACCCGGAACGCGAACGGTGCAGGGCCGTGTTCGCCGAGCACGCGGCTGTGCCGCGCATGCTGCTGGACGACGAGACCCTTCCGGACGGGTTGATCGGCGCCGACGACCGAGAGTGCCTGCTGAGTGCCCTGGCGCCGCGCGTCACCAGGCCGAGCCCGCGGCCTGAGCCCCGGTGGACGGGCCCCGGCGGCCTGAATCCCGACCGTGGACCCCGGCACACCGGGTGCCGCCCGGGCCGTCCGGGACGCCACCCGGGGCGGTGTGGGAGTCGGGCGACGGAGCGCATGGTGCCCGGCCGGGCCAGTATGGGAAGGAGGTTGCGGGTCCACTCGTCGGCTCGAATGAGGTTCTTGTGATGAGCATGTCCTGGCATGCATCGTCGCGGCCCGGACGCGAGGCCGCCGAGACGACGCCGGAGCGAGGTCTTGAGGCGGTGGCGCAGATCCTGCGATCGGTGCCGGGCCGGCTCGACGCACGCATCGGCGGCCTCTACCTGCTCTCAGCGGACGGAGAGCTGCTCGAACTGGTCATGACACTCGGGGCTGCCCGGCAGTTCACCCGACCGTGGCAGCACATCGGCATGACCGCGCCGATTCCGGTGGTCGAATCGGTGCACAGCGGCCAGGTCGTCTGGGTGGGCGGCGCGGAGGAGATGGCACGCCGGTACCCGAGGGTCGCGGTCGCCATGCCGTACGCGTTCTGCCTCGCGGCCGTTCCGCTCGTCCTGCGCGGGACGACGTACGGGGCCGTCTTCCTGCTCTGGCCCGCCGCGCACCCCGCTGAACTGTCCTCCCGTGAACGCGAGGGGCTCGACGCGCTCGCCCTGAGCCTGGCCGAGGTACTGGCGCAGGAGGCCCGGGCGGGCCGTCCGATCCGTCCCGCCCCACGCCCCGCGGTGGCGGAGGACCGTTCCGCAGACCCCCTTGCCACGATGGCGGCACGGCTGCCGGAAGGTGTCTGCGGTATCGACCTGGACGGCCGGCTGGCCGCGGTCACACCGGCCGCCGCCGAGCTGCTCGGCGAACCGGTCGAGCGGCTGCTGGGTATGCGGCCGTGGGCCGCGCTGTCATGGCTGCGCGATCCGGTGTACGAGTACCACTACCGGGCGGCCGTGATCGGCGGGCAGCCCACCTCGTTCGTCGCGTTGCGGCCGCCGGACCGGTGGCTGTCGTTCCAGCTCTTCCCGGACGGCTCCGGACTCACCGTGCGGATCGCCGCCGCCGCCCCGCGCGAGGGGCACCCCGGGACACCCGCCGAGCGGGCGGTGCACACGCGGCCCGGAGCGCTGTACCACCTCCTGCACCTCGCCAGCGCGCTGACCGAGGCCATCACCGTGCAGGACGTGGTGAGCATGATCTCCGAGCAGATCCTGCCGGCCTTCGGCGGCCAGGCCGTCGCGGTCCTGATGGCCGAAGGCGGCCGACTGCGCATCGCCGGCCATCGCGGCTATCCGCCCGGCCTGGTCGACCAGTTCGACGGCACCGCGCTGACGCAGTCCACGCCCGGTGTCCAGGCCTCCACCAACCCCGTGCCGGCGTTCTTCGAGACCCGTGAGGAGCTGGAGCGGCTCTACCCGGACCGCCACGAGACGCAGGACGAGATGGCCGCCTGGGCCTACCTTCCGCTGGTGACCTCGCGCAGGCTGATCGGCACCTGCGTGCTGGCGTTCGCCGAGCCGCACCACTTCGACGTGGAGGAGCGCGCCGTCCTGACCTCGCTCGGCGGTCTGATCGCCCAGGCACTGGACCGTGCTCGGCTGTACGACACCAAGCTCGTCCTGGCGCACGGCCTCCAGGAGAGCCTGCTGCCGCGTGCACTGCCCTCCGTCCCGAGCCTGGAGATCAGCGCACGCTACCTGCCGTGTACCGAGGGCATGGACGTCGGAGGCGATTTCTACGACCTCATCCGCGTCGGGCCCGACACCGTGGCCGTCGTCATCGGCGACGTCCAGGGCCACAACGTCAACGCCGCCGCGCTGATGGGCCAGGTCCGGACCGCCGTCCGCGCCTTCGCCTCGGCCGATGCCGATCCGAGCACCGTGCTCGCCCGCACCAACCGCCTGCTGGCCGACCTGGACACGGCCCTGTTGGCCAGCTGTACCTACCTCTGCGTCGATCTCGGCCGCCGCGAGGCCCGGCTGGCCAACGCGGGCCACCCGGTGCCCCTGCTGTACGGACCGGACGGCCGGGCCAGAGCACTGGAGCCGCCCACCGGCATGGTGCTGAACGTCGACCCCGCCGCCGAGTACCCCCAGATCCGCATCGACCTGCCGATCGGCACCACCCTGGTCCTGTACACCGACGGCCTCATCGACACGCCCGGCGCCGACCTCGACCAGGCACTGGCCGACCTCGCCGCCACACTCGCCCGCCACGGCGGCGACCCTCTCGACCGGCTGGCCGATGCGCTCATCGGTCAGTCCGGGCAAGCAGAGCACCGCACCGACGACATCGCGCTGCTGCTGGTCCGGTCGGTCCCCCGGTGAACCGCGACGAGAAGGAGACAGGTCCCGTGGCACGCACCCCCCTGCTGGCCGTACGCGGCATCTTCAAGCGGTTCGGTGCCGTACAGGCGCTGAGCAACGTCGGCCTCGACATCCACGAGGGGGAGGTCGTTGCGCTGGTCGGGGACAACGGTGCCGGCAAGTCCACCCTGGTCAAGGTCGTCTCCGGGGTGTCCCAGCCTGACTACGGAGTTATCGAGTGGGAGGGCCGGCGGGTCGACGTCCGCAGGCCGCTCGACGCCCAGAACCTCGGCATCGCCACCGTCCACCAGGACCTGTCGCTGTGCGACAACCTCGACACGGTCGCCAATCTCTTCCTCGGTCGTGAGCTGCGCAGGTTCGGCATCCTCAACGAGGTCGAGATGGAGAGACGCTGCCGCAGGCTGCTCAACGCCCTGTCCATCCGGATCCCCAGTCTGCGCGTCCCGGTCGGCTCGCTCTCCGGCGGCCAGCGTCAGATCGTCGCCATCGCGCGCGCGATGATCGGCAAGCCCCGGATCGTCGTCCTGGACGAGCCCACCGCAGCCCTCGGGGTCGCACAGACCGCACTGGTCCTGGAACTGGTGGAGCGCCTGCGGGACCAGCGGCTCGGCGTGCTGATGATCAGCCACGACCTGGACAACGTACGGGCGGTCGCCGACCGGGTGGTGGCCCTGCGCCTCGGCCGTAACAGCGGCTCCTTCGACACGAAGTACGCCACCCAGGAGCAGATCATCTCGGCCGTCACCGGTGACTACAGCACGGCCGTGACCCTGCAGCAGAGCCTGCTGCCCCGCGGGCTGCCCGAGCAGGACGCTCTCGACGTCGCCTACCGCTACCTGCCCGCGCGGTCGGGCGTCGGCGGGGACTGGTTCGACGTCATCCCCTTGTCCGGCACCCGGGTCGCGCTGGTCGTGGGGGACATCGTCGGACACGGTGTGCACGCGGCCGCCACCATGGGCCGACTCAGGACGGCCGTGGACAACTTCTCCATGCTGGACCTGCCGCCCGACGATCTCCTCGCGCACCTCGACGAACTGGTCAACCGGATCGACAAGGACGAGGCCACCGAACGCGGCGGCCCCGGGATCACCGGGGCCACCTGCCTGTACGCGATCTACGACCCGGTGTCGAGGAACTGCGAGCTGGCCAGGGCCGGCCATCTCCCGCCCGCGCTCGTGGCGCCAGACGGCACGGTGGAGTTCCTCGACCTGCCGGCCGGGCCGCCGCTCGGCGTGGGCGGCCTGCCGTTCGAGACCACGCACCTGCGGGTGCCCGAGGGCGGCCGGCTGGTCCTGTACACCAACGGCCTCGTCGAGGACCGCCGCCGGGACATCGACCGCGGCCTCGAACTCCTGCGCGGCACCCTGGCCGACGCCGACCGGACACCGGAGGAGACCTGCGACGCGGTGCTCGACGCGCTGCTGCCCGCGAGCTCGACGGACGACGTGGTGCTTCTCGTGGCGCGCACCCGTGCGTTGCCGGCCGACCGCGTCGCCCAGTGGGACGTCCCGCTGGATCCGGCCGCCGTGGCCGGCATCCGGGCCGCGGCCAGTCGGCAGCTGACCGAGTGGGGTCTGGCGGAGCTGGAGTTCACCACGGAGCTGATCCTCAGCGAGCTGATCACCAACGCGATCCGCTACGGCGGTGGTGGCCCGATCGGCGTCCGCCTTCTGCTGGACCGCACGCTGATCTGCGAGGTTTCGGACACCAGCAGCACCTCGCCGCATCTGCGATACGCCGCGGACACGGACGAAGGCGGACGTGGGCTGTTCCTCGTCGCCCAGTTCGCCGAGCGCTGGGGCACCCGCTACACGCCCGCCTTCAAGATCATTTGGGCGGAGCAGTCGCTCTGACCCGAACCAGGCGGCAGGCCGGCAGGCGGTCGGGGTCGAGCAATCCGGGCGGCGGCGTCCGACCTGTCCGGCTCGACTTGTCCGGCCCGGCATGTCCGGCCGGCGGATTGCCGATAGGCTCGTGACCGTCGACACCGAGCCCCCCGCGGGCGTCCCCGCCGCCGTGGAGGACGGACGGCGGACGCACCGGGAGGACGTCATGTGTGCTGATCCGACGACGGCCGGTCCGGCGGGGGCCGAGGGCGGCTACGGGGAGTCCCTGTTCGAGCCGTGGAAGCCGGGGGAGGGCGAGCGCATCGATCTGGGCTCACTGGCGTACGACCACGTGACCCGGGCCCGGCTGCGCGCTCTCGGGGTCGGGCCGAACACCCGGTGTCTCGACGTGGGTGCCGGCACCGGGACGGTGGCCCGCTGGCTGGCGGGGGAGGCCGCAGCGGCGGACGTGCTCGCGGTCGACCGGGACGTGCGCTTCCTGGAGCCGTACGCGGGCGGCACGCTGCGGATCCTCGCCGCCGACATCACGGCACCGGACTTCGACCCGGGCCGGTTCGATCTGGTCCATGCGCGCTTCGTGCTCATGCACCTCCCCGACAGCCGCCGGCTCATCGCCCGTCTGCGGGACCTGCTGGTGCCCGGCGGACACCTCGTCCTGGGGGACGCCATCGACCTCACCACGGCCGGGCCCCCGGACACCCCGTACCGGCTGGCGATGCGCGCGATGTGGCAGGCGCTGCGCGCCTCCATCGGCACCGACGTCTCCTGGACCCCGGACTACCCGCATCTGCTGCGCGAGCTCGGCCTGTCCGAGGTCGCAGCCGAGGTCCACGTCCCGCCGCTGACCGAGGGGAGCCCGATCGCTTCGTTCTGGCTGGACACCTGGGCGCGCTCCCGTGAGGCCATGCTCGCCACCGGACTCCTCGGCGCCGCTCAGCTCGCCGAGGCACAGGAGGCGCTCGCCACTGGCACCGCCGCCGACCTCTCCCCGGGGCTGGTCACCGCCTGGGGGCGCCGCCGCTGACCTCCTGCGCACGCCGACCGGGCCGGTCGGTCCGGGTCGTTTCGGACGGGCCGCGTCGATGCCACTGTAGAACCGTCGCCTTGGCGGGCTTCAGGCGACGGGCGCCGGCTCCGCAGCCTCGCGGTGTGCCGCCGGCGCGGGCTGGCGGCGTTGTGCCCAGCGGACGGCAGGCGGTGCTGCCAGGCCCGTCAGCGCGAACAGTGCTCCTACGACGTACCACCCCGGGCGGCCCCAGGTGATGCAGAGTGAGATGAGCAGGGCCGGCCCGAGGGCTTCGGCGAGGCCGGCGCCCAGGCCGAACACGCCGAGGTACTGGCCGGTGGCGTGCCGCGGGGCGAGGGAGAAGGACACCTCGAAGCCTGCGGCGGAGTGCCACAGTTCGCCGACGGTGTGGACCGTGACCGCGGCCATGATCAGGGCTGCGGCCGCCCACGCGGGTAGCCCTGCGGCGAGCGAGACCAGTGAGCAGGAGATGAGGAAGGCGACCCCGGAGCGGCGGTAGGCGCCCCCGCCGGCCGTGGGGGAGTCGATGGTGCGGCTGGCTCTCACCTGAAGCGCGATGACGATGACGGTGTTGCTGAGCATCGTGCCCGAGACGAGCCAGTGCGGGGCGGTCGTGGCCGCCAGCAGCCAGAGCGGGATTGCCACGGTGAGCACCTTGAACTGGACGGCCATGATGCCGTCGAGTGCGGTGAGCACGAGGTAGGGCCGGTCACGGAGGGCGATCCAGCGAGGCCCGGCGGTGACGGGCACCGGCTTGAGCGGCGGCAGGAGGAGCAGGACCGCCGCGGAGGCGGCGAAGGCGATCGCGTTGCCGATGACCAGGAGCTGGTAGCCGGTGAGGGTGCCCACCTGGACGACCCAGCCCGCCAGCAGAGCACCGAGGGAGATACCGACGTTGGTCACGGCCCGGAGATAGGCACGGAACTGCTGGGGGTGGTCCCCTCCGTGGTGCCTGATGAGCGGACCACGTGCGGCCAGTCCGGCGGCCTTGCCCCCCGTGGCCGCACAGACGGCGAGGACGAACGTCCAGAAGCCGTCGACCAGGACGAAGCCCGCCGTTGCCAGCGCCTGGACGACGAGCGTGCAGGCATAGACACCGCGTGCGCCGTGCCGGTCCGCGAGATGGCCGACGGCGATTCCCACGGCCAGCGAGACGAAGCCGGCGAGGGCGAGTCCGAGCCCCACCTGGCCGACCGGGAGGTGAACCGCCTGGGTGAAGTACAGCACCCCGGCGGTCAGGTAGAGGCCGCTGCCGACGGTGTAGACGAAGTTCGAGGCGGCGATGACGCGCTGTGGTCCGGCATCCGGCATCAGATGGGGCATGACTTGGCTCCGTGTCCCGGGCAGGAGGTGAGGGCCGGTCAAGCTTGTTGCATGGAAGTTGCAATAGCGATCCTCATGCAAAAGGTTGACGAGACGTCAACCACCCGGCGCCCGGGCCGGCCCGGGCGGTGCGCGACCGGGGCCGCCCGGCTCAGCTGTGCGCCGTCCTGCCGTCGGCGGCGATCGCGGCCAGGCCCTTGTCGGTCGGCCCGTAGAGCCGCCCGCCACCCGCCCAGTACGGCACGGGAGTCGACGAGCCGCCGCCGGGGTGGAACCCGAACGTCCAGCGGGGGGCGCCCGTGGCCGGGTCCAGCGCCCAGACCTTCCCGTGGATCCAGACGTAGAGGGTTCCGTCCGCGTACTGCACCGCCGTGTCCTGGAACAGCCCCATGGGCAGGGAACCCGACCAGCGAACGGTGCCGGTCTTCGCGTCGAAGGCCTGGACGACCGTGCGTCGCTCCGCATAGTGCGTTCCCAGTGTGTAGACGGTGGTGTCGTCGGGGCTCGCCACCGCCGCTTGGACGCCCCATTCCCCCTGGGACTGCCAGACCACCTTCCCGTCCGCCGGGTTCACCGCGTAGAGCCGGTCTGCAAGATAGAGGAAGTAGCCCGCGGCCGAGCTGTGTGGGCCGTCGTTGAAGACGGACAGGCGGGTCTGGAGGGTGCCGCTGCCGGGAGCCAACTGCTGCCAGAGGCTCTTCCCACCGTTGTTGACGTCGAGCGCCTCCAGCTTTCCGGCCTTCTTGTAGGTGTTGAGATCCAGGGAGTAGGTCTCCCACAGCAGGCGGGTGCCTGAAGAGGGGACGGCCAGCCGGGTGCTGTCCAGCGGCTGGAGCGGGTGGAGGGCCTGCCAGCGGACCTGGTGTGTCGCTGTATCCACCGCCCACACGAAGCTGGCCGTGGCGGCGGTTGGGGTCTTCGGGTCGGAGAGGGGGAAGGAGCCCCACGCCTCCCCGTGGACATAGACGATGTTGTCGAGCAGACCGACCACGGAGGCGGAGCGGGAGATGCGAAGGTCCGGCCGGGTGAGGGTCCAGGCCACAGCACCCGTGGCGAGGTCGACGGCGTTGAAGACGTACTTCAGGTCGCTCGGGCCGGCGAACCCCATGACGTAGGCCATGCCCCCGCCGACGGCCACCGGGCAGTCGCCGCTGCCGACCCCGGCCGGGGCGGAATAGCTGGTCAGGGGCCCCCACCGGGGCTGCCCGGCGCGGTCGAGCGCCCACACGCTCTTCATCCCGGCGAGGACGATGGTGTCGCCGTCACCCGCGACCTTGATCAGCGGCTCGGCGAGCGGCGCCGTCCAGAGTGGGGTCGCCTCCATGTCGGTCTCCAGCGAGCGGGTGTAATCGGTGGGGTCCGCCACCGGGGTCGCGGCCTGGGGTCCGGGGGCGGACCGGGGCTGCTTCGCGCGGTCGCTCGTCCGCGTCACGAGCAGCGCCGTGCCGCCGCCGGCCGCGGCCACCGCCCCGCCGGCCAGACCGAGCAGCAGCTTGCGGCGGCTGGGCCGGGGCGGGGGCGCGACCGGGCCGAGCAGAACCGTCGGCTGCCCGGTGGGCACCGCGCCCGACGGTTCCCCCGGCTGCCCGGTGGGCACCGCGCCCGACGGTTCCCCCGGCTGCCCGGTGGGCACCGCGCCCGACGGTTCCCCCGGCTGCCCGGTGGGCACCGCGC
>NZ_JBITGZ010000004.1:269097-365529 GCF_044457565.1 Kitasatospora sp. NPDC050543
CCGACGGTTCCCCCGGCTGAGGCCCGGTCGGTGGCGGCGTGGAGGCCGCCGGCGGAGCCAGTACCGCCGCCGCCTCCTCGATCGCCGCGACCAGCACCGGGTGCAGCCAGGTCCCCGGCGTCAGCGGCATGACTCCCTGGGAGACGGCGAGCTGCTGCGGCGTCGGCCGGTCTCCCGGGGCCTTGGCCAGGCAGGCCGCGACCAGCAGCCGTACCCCGCCCGGCATCGCCGTGAGGTCCGGCTCCTCGCTGACCACCTTGCGCAGGACCTCCAGTGCATGCCCGCCGTCGAACGGCCCGGTCCCGCCGGAGGCCGCGAACGCGAGGGTCGAGCCCAGCGAGAACACGTCGCTCGCCGGGCTCACCAGGTCCCCCATCACCTGTTCCGGCGACATGAAGGCGGGCGAGCCGATGATCGCGCCCTCTTCGGTCAACGCGGTGCCGTCGGCCGCCCGGGCGATGCCGAAGTCGATGATGTGCGGCCCGTCCAGCGCCAGCAGCACATTGCTCGGCTTGAGGTCCCGGTGGGTCAGGCCGACCGCGTGAATGTTCCTCAGCTCCTCGGCGATTCCGGCCGCCAGGATGCGCAGGACATGCTCGGGGAACGCGCCGACCAGCCGCACGGCCTCGTCCAGCGCGACCCCCGGCACGAAGGCGGTGGCCATCCACGGGAGGGGCGCTTCGGTGTCGGCGTCGACCACCGGGGCGGTGAAGGCCGACGAGGCGGCCCGGGCCGCCGCCACCTCGGCCCGGAAGCGCGCACGGAAGCTCGGGTCGTCGGCCAGCTCCGGCCGGATCAGCTTGACTGCGACGGTCCGCCCGCCGGCCGACCGGCCGAGGTAGACCGTCCCCATGCCTCCGGCGCCCAGCCGGCCGAGCAGGGCGTACGGGCCGATCCGGGCAGGGTCGGTGGGATCCAGCCGGCGCATGTTCAGGCCCCCTTCGCGGGTAGCGAGGTGATCGTCTGGGTGGTGGTGTCGGAGACGCAGAGCCGCCCGGCGCCGGCCGTCCAGGCCAGCTTCGACGGGTCCTTGCCCTTCAGCCCGGAGTACTTCCAGCGGGCCTTCCCGTTCGCCGGATCGAGGGCCCACAGCACAGCGTCCGCGCCCATCCGGTAGACGTTGCCGTCGGCGCACAGCAGGCGGGCGCCGGCGGCGCCGCCGGCCGGGCCGTCGAGCACCAGGGGCGTCCTTGGGCCGGTCCGGCCGTTCGCCGGATCCAGGGTGCCCAGCGAGAACCCTCCGTCCGCGTCCTTCCATAGGCAGTACAGGACGCTGCCGTCCTCGCTGGTGGGGAAGCCGTCGCCGCGCAGGGAAGCCCCGAGGACGCCGTTCACGGTCCACGCCGGGCTGCCGTCCTTCGGATCCAGGGCGATCAGTGCGCCGGCCGTGTCGGGGGCGAGGAAGTACTGCCCGGCGGCGGCGACGCCGAACGCCGCGAGCTTGCGGGTCCAGGCGACCTCGCCCTTGGCGTCCAGGGCCTTCAGCTGGTCGAGATTGGAGATCACGACGCGGTCGCTGCCCGGCAGCAGCGCGGCCTGGGCCACGAGGGCGTCCTCGCCGTGGAACCAGAGGGTCCGGCGGGCCGTGAGATCCACCGCCCAGACATGGCTCCCTCCCGCCAGGAGTCCACGGTCCGAGCCGTCGCCCATGCCGAGCAGGTAGGCCTTGCCGGCGCGGATACCGGTGAAGGAGATCTCGCCCAGGGAGTTCTTCTGGTTCTGCGCCACCTTCCAGTCGAGCTTCCCGTCGGCCAGGTCGAAGCTCAGAAGTTCGGGCGCCAGCGCCGTCCCCCCGGAGACGTAGAGCCGGCCGCCGTCCAGCTGGGCGACGGGCCGTGGGGTGTTCGGGTCGATCGCGAAGACGCTGCCGGCGGCGGCCCCGTCCACCGTCCACTTGGTCCGGCCGCTGTCGTCCACGCCCCAGATCTGCTGGATGGAGACGCACACCACCACGCCGTCGGCGGAGAGCACCTGCGGGCAGGGCTTCTGCTGGGTCACCTGCCAGAGCGGTCGGGCCTCGGGGACATCGGTGCCGGACGGGCGAATGAGGGGAGCCGACGTGCCGCTGGTCGCGCCGGTGTCATCGCTGCCGGTCAGCAGGGCGCTCGCGGTGGCGGCCCCCGCCGCGAGCACGCCGCCGCCCATGCCCAGCAGCACCGCCCGGCGGCTCGGGCGGCGGCCGGGCGCCACGTCCTCGGGTGGGCGGCCCCCCGGGAACGGCGGTGGCGGGCCCTCAGGTGAGTCCTTCGGCGGGTCCTCCGGTGGGCCCGGCGGCGGTTCGGGCAGCGCGGTCAGGACGCCCCGGAGGACGACCACGTCGGACGCGACGGCCGGCGGGAGCCAGCCGCCCGCGGGGGCCGGGCGGCCGATCCGCTCGACGAAGTCGACGAGCTGGTGTGGTTCCGGGCGGTATGCCGGATTCTTGGCCAGGCAACCGGCGACCAGGTGCCGGACGCTGTCCGGCAGTCCGCTCAGGTCCGGTTCGGTGTTCACCACGCGGAACAGCACGGCCGCCCCGGCGCCGTCACCGAACAGGCGGCTGCCGAGCGCCGCGTAGGCGACCGTCGAGCCGAGCGAGAACACGTCGCTCGCCGGGGTGAGCGGCTCCCCCAGCGCCTGCTCCGGCGACATGTACGCCGCCGAGCCGATGACCGCCCCGGTGGTGGTGAGCCCGGCGCCGTCGGCCGCGCGAGAGATGCCGAAGTCGATGACGTGCGGCCCGTCGAGCGCCAGCAGCACATTGGCGGGCTTGAGGTCACGGTGGATCAGCCCGGCCCGATGCACCTCGGTGAGTGCCTCCGCCAACCCGGCCGTCAGCGCCCGCACGGTCTCCTCGGGCAGCGGGCCGTGCCGGGCCACCGCCTGCTGGAGCGAGACGCCGACCACGAACGCCGTCGCCATCCAGGGCGTCGGCGCCTCGGTGTCGGCGTCCACCACGGGCGCGGTGAACGCGCCGGAGACCTGACGTGCCGCCGCGACCTCCTGCCGGAAACGCGCGCGGAAGGACCCGTCCTCGGCGAGATCCGGCCGCACCACCTTGACCGCGACGGCCCGCCCGCCGACCGACCGCCCGAGATACACCGCACCCATGCCACCGGCCCCGAGCCGCCCGACGAGCGTGTACGGACCGACCTGTCGTGGGTCCGCGGCCCCAAGTTGCTCCAACGCTTCCCCCTCGAGTGAGCCCTCACAGGCTAGGGCGAACACAGCGGGTACGGCAGGCGATCACCGCATTCCCGTGCCAAGCCCGACGGGGAGGGGAGCCGGCCACCCAGACCTGTCCGCCCGGCCCAGTGGCCGTCACCGGTGAGGGCCGCCCGGCCGTCGCGCCGGTCGCACCACCGGTGGCCCTGGGCGGCGGCCGTGCCCGGGGCACGCATCCGGCGGGTCGAGGGACGAACGACACGGGTGGTGAGGGCGCACCGGCCGTGCCCGGCCACCAGGGGCGATTGCTCACCAGGGGCGTTCGGTGCCGCAGACCAGGGCCCACTCGTCCCCGTTGAGGTTCGCGCACCACAGCCGGCCGTCGTCGAGTCCGTGCTGGTACCCGGCGAGGCTCCTGTTCACCGGTGCGCAGTCGGTGGGCCCGGCCGGATCGAACGCGGGACACTTCCCGTTCTCGTTCACGAGAATGTGGGCGCGCCACGCGTCCACACCCATGTCGAGCACGCCCGGGTCGGTGCTCGGCATGAAGCGGTCGGCCGACCAGGAGGCGCCCATCGCGGCGAACAGCGCCACGGCGCAGACCGCCCCGGCCGCGAGCCGATCGGTGACGGCCGGCAGCACTCGGATTCCGGCCTGTGCCTGCGGCGCCGCCCGTCCGCCGGCCTGTGCCTGCGGCGCCGCCCGTCCGCCGGCCTGTGCCTGCGGCGCCGCCCGTCCGCCGGCCTGTGCCCGGACTCCGGCCTCGGCCTGCTCCGCAGCCTGCTCGCCGCCGTCCCGCAGCAGCGTCCCGGCCCAGGCGATGGCCCGGTCCGCGGCGAACATCAGGCCGAGCACCGCGAGAATCATCAGGCTGTACAGGATGAGCCAGGTGGTCCGCGGGAAGAGCTGGACGGCCTTCTCCTGTGCCATCTGCGAGGCGAACCAGAAGCGCAGCAGCCAGGCGCTGATCAGGGTCGCCGCCACCGTACGCACCGCGATGCTGCTGCGCAGCCCCAGGCCCAGCGCCAGGGCCGCCCCGGCGAGCAGCAGCAGCGTGTAGGCGCTCTGCCCGGCGAGCTCGCCGCGCCACGGCCAGTCGTGATACGTCAGCCGGCCGGCCCGGTCGGAGGCCCAGCCCATGATGTAGGCCGGGTCGACGTACGCCGAGATGTAGGCGTACCGGTCCTTGGCCTGGGCGCCCAGGTGCACCAGCTGGTACAGCAGTGGCGCCGCCACGACACCGGCGCTCAGCAGCGTCGTGCCCGCGAAGAGCAGCGCGGGCCTGAGCAGCGCGGCGCCCTTGTGCCACGGGATCAGCAGGAGTGTCAGCACGAGGACGCCGGGTGCCGCCCAGACGAACCAGCCGGAGTACCAGAGGAACATCAGGCCGAGTGAGACGCCGAAGCCGGTACTTCGCAGCAGATTCGTTCGCAGCGCAAGCTCGTCCGCCCGGTGCAGCTCGCGCAGGCAGGCGGCCAGCAGCGGGACCATCACCAGCAGGGTGCCGTGACTGTAGGGGCGGATCGGGTCGAGGAAGAGGATCGCGCTCGGTACGGCGATCAGCAGCGCCCAGAACGGGCGCAGCAGCAGCCGCCAGGCGAGGTAGGCCATCGGGCCGACCAGCGCGCTGCAGATCAGCTGGAGGTCCTTCATGGCGTAGCCGACGCCGCCGATACCGCCGTGGAAGAGCTTGCCCCAGATCGCCAGCGCGGCGGGGAACCCGGGCGGGTAGACGCCGGGCAGGCCCTTGCCGCGCAGCATGTCGTTGGCCATGCCGATGAGGTTGCCCGGGTCGCCCTCCTGGCCGCCGAGGCCCCACTGGGTGCCGTTCAGCGCGACGGCGATGCCGCCGGCCACCGCGCCGGTCGCGAACCCCGCGACGGCGGCGCAGACCAGCCGCTGGACGAGCTCGTGGCGGCGCAGGTGGCCGCGGTACGCGCTGTACAGCAGTACCGCCAGGATGGGCAGGCCCACGAGGGCGGCGTACTGCTGGAGCGCGGCCAGTCCGCTGACCTGGCCGATCCGGTTCAGCGGGTTCACGTTGATCCGGGTGCAGAGCAGCGCGAAGCCGAACGCCGCCGCGACCGACACCGCGGCCTCGATCGAGCGGACCAGCAAGGGCTTCGCCAGTAGGCCCCTGCTCGCGGAGTCCGACGCGTCGGCCGGGTTCTCCTCCGGATCGGAGTCGCCGACCAGACGGGGAGCCAGATCAGTCATGTCAGTTCACTTCCACGAGGTGGCGCCGATTGCCCCGCGAGCACGCGGCGTCGGCTCTGGCGCGAGCCGGTGACGTCCTGGAGGGTCTTGGGGAGCGGTGGTGCGGTGCGGGTGAGGTCCGGCCCGGTCGCGACGGCCCGACGATTCAGCTGCCCTGGCCGGCCGGGGGTGCGGCCGGTTGGCCTGAGGCGAAGCGGGGTGCGCCGGCGGAGCTGATCGGGACGGAACGCGGCCCAACGGCTGGAGCACCCGTAGGTAACCACGTCGACCGCTTCGATCCGAGCCCTGTCCTCGGCCAGGTCATGCGGTCCTCGGCCGAACGGGTAGCGAGTCCACCCGGCTGGCGGAGGTCAGGCCCTCGGCGGACCAGCCGGGATCCGGGCGGGTGGGCGGAGCCTCACCGCCTGGACGAACGGCGCCCTCGGACGCGACTCCTGGCGCGGCCCGCGCGACACGGCACGCGCCACCCTCACCGTCCCACCTGCGGCGCTACGCTCACCGGATGGGCCGACCCGATGAGCGCGCCGAAGGCGCCGGACCGTTCACCACCAGGCTGACCTGGCGTCCGGTCGGGGGCGGTTCGGCGATCTGGGAGTCCCGCCTCGCCCGCAAGCGGGGTGTGCTCCGGATCCGTACCGAGCGGGGCGGCGAGCACCGGGCCGAGCCGGCCGACACCGCGACGCTGCGGCGGCTGGGCCGGCTGAACGCGATCGCCGCCGCCGCGTTCACGGTCGGCGGCGCCCTGTTCGCGCTCGGCGCGGCGCTCACCCAGCTGGACTCGGTGAGTGCGCGGGAGAGCGCCACGATCTACTTCGCCGGGGGTCTGTTCTTCAACACCGGCGGCTACGTCTCACTGCTTCAGGCGGTCAACGCCCCGCGTCCGGGCACCGGGACGGACGCGCTGGTGTCCGCCGGATGGCGGTGGTGGAGCTACGAGCCGATGCGGATCGACTGGCTGAGCACCTTCGTCCTCTTCGCCGGAACGCTGGTGTTCGGCGTCAACCTGCTGGACTCCTTCCTCACCGGGCTCACCACCCAGCAGGTGAACCGGCTGATCTGGGCGCCCGACATCATCGGCTGCGCGCTGTTCCTGATCTCCGGGCACCTGGCGATCACCGAGGTCTGCCACCGCGGCCCGTGCCGGGGGCCGCGGAGTCTGGCCTGGTGGATCGTGATGGTCAACCAGCTGGGCTCGGTGCTCTTCCTGGTCTCGGCGCTGGCCGCGTTCACCCGCCCGGAGACCGGCAGCCTGGTGAACGAGGGCATCGCCAACTGGGGCACCTTCGCCGGGGCGCTGTGCTTCTCGGTCGGTGGTGTGCTGCAGTTCTTCGAGCGGCCTTAGCTCCCCGGGGAGGGGGACAGATCGGGTGCCGTCAGGTGCCCGTGCTCTCGGCGGAGGATGACAGGGCGACAGTTGGTGTGCGGCGCTGCACCCCGCGCGTGATCACCACATCAACCACGCAGCGCAGGGGACCGGGGTGTCCGCATGAACGACGAAGCACGGGCGGGTGAACCCGGACCTGACCGGCGGATTCGCCGCGACCGGCCGGGTACGCCGCCGGCCCTGGCCGCCTGCGGTATCGGCGTGGCCCTGCGCGTCGGCCGACCGGACGGCGCCGCCGGCTCGCGGCAGACCATCCCACCCCGATGACGGAGCCGGCCGGGTCCGCGACCTGGTGCGGCGTCACGGCAGGAGCGCCACCCGGTTCTGGTGGGGGCTCGGGCCGGGCGCAGGAGCGGCCTCGCCGGAACGCAGGCAGGCGTGGGCCGCTCACGGGGGCGTGCCGCCCCGCAGTGACCATCCGGGTGTGAGATCCGCCCGCACAGGTGTGACGGCCCCGCGGCGGGAAGAAGAGAGGCATGCCCGGTGTACGCGAAACAGTGACCGAAAGAGTCCGCAAGGGTCTCAACGACCCGGTCGTCCACCTGACGATCCGCGCGACGGCGGCGTCGACCCTCGCGTACGTCGTCGCGCTCCAGCTCAGCAGCGAACCGGCGCCGCTGACCGCCCCGCTGACGGCACTGCTCGTCGTCCAGGTCACCCTGTACTCCACCCTGACGACGAGCATCCGCCGGGTGAACTCGGTCGTGGTCGGCGTCATCATCGCCATCGGCTTCAGCTCCGTGATGGGCCTGTCCTGGTGGAGCCTGGGCCTGATCATCCTGGCCTCGCTGACCATCGGCCAGTTCGTCCGTGTCGACGAGTTCGTCAACGAGGTCGCGATCAGCGCGATGCTGGTCCTCGGGGTGACCAGGCTCGCCTCCCAAGCCTGGGACCGCGTCCTGGAGACGCTCATCGGGGCGGGCGTGGGGCTCCTGTTCAACCTGCTGTTCGCCCCGCCCGTCTGGGTGGACACGGCGGGCGAGTCCATCGAGGACCTCGCCCGCCGCGCCCGCCACCTCCTGGTGCGCATCGGCGAGGAGCTGAGCGGCCCCACGCCGGTCGAACGCGCCGCCGCCCGCCTCCACGAGGCCCGGGAACTCGACCAGGCCATCGCCGAGGTCGACGCGGCCCTCCGGCAGGCGGAGGACAGCCTGCGGCTCAACCCCAGGATCAGCGAGGGCCTGCTCTCCAGGCTGGTCCTGCGCACCGGCCTGGACACGCTGGAGATCTGCGTCGTGGTCGTACGCGTCCTGGCCCGCTCGCTCACCGACCTCGCCAAGCGCCGGGAGCAGGGCGAGGAGCTGTTCGAGCCCGCCGTGGCCCTGGCGCTGGAGGAACTGCTCACGCACGTCGGCGGAGCACTCGTCAGCTTCGCCGTCCTGGTGACGACCCAGGTGAGCAGCAACGCGGAGGAAGCGGAGAGCCGCCTCACCGCGGAGCTCTCCGCCGCGCTGGCGAGCCGGGACAAGGTCGCGGACATGCTGCTCCGGAAGATCCAGGAACATCCGCGGGCGTGGCAGCTGCACGGCGCGCTGCTGGCGGAGGTCGACCGCATCCTGGACGAACTCGACCTGGAGCACCGCTCCAAGCGTCTGATGGAGGAACTCGACCGGGCCTCCGCCGCCAACCAGGAGCGGTTCACCCGGCTCGGCAGGCTCCGGAGGTTCGCCCGCGGCGAGCGCCTGACCGGCGTCGACGAGTCCTGAGGCCGGCCAACCCCACGCCGCGCGGCGGGGGCCGTGCCGCCTCGCCCCCTCTTCCTTCTCCTCCCGCCTCCGGCGTCATCCCGATGGCCCTGGCCCGGCCGCGCCGGCCCGCGCCGGACCGGTGGTACGCACCGTCGCCGAATGCCTGCACGCCGTGGTGTGGCAGGGCGCCGTCGGCATCCCTGACCGACTACCCGGCCAGCCGGGTCGTCCTGGCCTGGCCCGCGGCCGCCCCCGACCCCACGGTGCTGGCCTTGGTAGCGGCCGCCGTCACCGCTGCGCCCCCCGCGCGGCCGGCCGCCGGCGAGATCGCCTGACGGTGAATAGGTGGACGGCACCGCTCGGGGGGTCCGTCTGACTCCTCGCCTCAGCGGCAGTCCTCAGCCCCCCGTCGCCTGTAGGTGCAGGTGCCGGGCGAGCGCCTCGGCGTACGGTTGCGGGCGGCGGCGCCCGGCGCGGGCGATGCCGAAGTGCCGGGTCGGGCGCGGTGGCCGGACCGGCACGACCTGGGTGCCGGGCAGCGCCGGGTCGAGCGCCACGTACGGCACCAGGGAGACACCGACACCGGCGGCGACCAATGAGCGGGCGAAGAAGTAGTCGGTGGTGGAGCCCGCCACCTGGAGTTCGAAGCCCGCCAGGGCCGCATGCCGGCGCAGGAACACCTCGGTCTTCAGGCAGCCCAGCACCCAGCGCTCATCGGCGAGTTCGGCGAGGTCCACGGCCTCCCGCCCGGCCAGCCGGTGCCCCTGCGGCAGTACCACCGAGAGCGGGTCGTCCATCAGCGGCGTCCAGTCGAGCCCGGAGCGGTCACCGGGGAGCACCGGCAGCGGCCCGTCGAAGTGGTACGCGAGCGCCAGGTCGGCGACGCCCTCACGGACCATCGGCAGGCTGTCCTCGGGTTCCCGCTCCAGGATGCGCAGTTCGACCTCCGGGTGCTCGGCCGCGAACCGGGCCAGCGCGGCGGGCAGCAGATGCCGCCCGCCGCTGGTGACCGTGGCGAGCGTGAGCAGGGGACGGGCCGCGCCGAGCCGGCCGATCTGCTCCTGTGCGTGCCGTAGTTCGGCGGAGATCGCGGTGGCCGCCTCCACCATGAGCCGCCCGGCCTCGGTGAGCCGCACCCCGCGGGTCGAGCGCTCCACCACCGGTGTGCCCAGACCCCGCTCGAGCGCCGCGACCTGCTGTGACACGGCGGAAGGCGTGAGCAGCAGGGCGGCCGCGGCCTGGTTGAAGCTCCCGTGCTCGGCGACCGCCTGGAGCACCGTGAGGCGTCGGATGTCGATCACGGCACTCTCCGGTCAACAGCTGTTCTGATGACGTGTTCAGTAGATCGGTAGTTCTGCTGATGACGATACGCCAGCAGAGTGAGGGCCATGAGAAACGTCTGCGTCATCGGCGGAAGCCGCTACTTCGGCCGGCACCTGGTCACCCTGCTGCGGGACTCCGGCACCCGCGTCACCCTGGTCAACCGCGGCTCCGCAGCGCCGCCGCCCGGCGTCGAGCACCTGCTCGCCGACCGCTCGGACGAGACGGCGCTGACCGTCGCCCTCGGCGGCCGCACCTTCGACGCGGTGATCGACCAGGTGCTCTACACGCCCGTTCAGGCCGCCGTGGCCCGCACGGTGTTCGCCGACCGGACGAATCGGTACGTGATGACCTCGACGATGGAGGTGTACGACCCGGCGACGTCGCCTCTGGTGCGCACCACCCCGGGCGTGCCGGTGGCCGAGGAGGCCGTCGATCCGTCCCGCTGGCCGGTGGACCCGGCCCTGCCGTGGCAGGACCCGGAAGCGCTCGCCCGCCGCTTCGACGAGGCGACCCGGTACGCGGAGGGCAAGCGGCAGGCCGAGGCGGTACTCGCCCAGGACCCGCCGTTCTCCTGGGCGAGCGTGCGCAGCGCCCACGTCCTCGGCGGCGGCGCCCGGGACTTCACCGGCCGGCTGGCCCACTACGCGGAGCGGATCGCGGCCGGCCGCCCGGTCGCCGTACACGCGAGTCCCCAGCCGACGTCCTTCGTCCACCACGAGGAGATCGCAGCCGCCCTCGCCCACGCCGCCGGCTCCGACGCCGTCGGCGCGGTGAACGCCTCCTCGGGCGACACGCTGGACGCGGTCGCGCTCGCCGAGCTGGTCGCCGACCGCCTCGGCATCACCGCGCGCTTCGTGGTGACCGAGGGTACGGACGTCTCGCCGTTCTCCTTCGACCGCTGGTACCCGATGGACAACCGGCGCGCCACGGCTCTCGGCTTCCGCTTCTCGCGCCCGGCCGACTGGCTGCCCGCCGCGGTTGCCGAGGCCGTGAGCGGAGCCGTGACCGAGGCCGGGTCAACGACCACCATCGTTGGAAAGGCGGCCTGACATGCGACAGCGCACCATGGGCGGTCTTCCATCGGATCGCCGCCGAGCGCGGTGTCTCACCCCAACAGGTCGGCCTCGCCTGGCTGCTGGCCCTTTCGCCCACCGTCATCCCGATCCCCGGCGCCCGCCGCGTTGCCAGCATCCGTGACTCCGCAGCGGCCGCCTCGCTCACACTCGACCCGGCGGAGCTGGCGGCGCTCTCCGAACCGCTCAGCCAGCCGCGTACCTGATCGCCCGCCGGACCGCGGCCCGTGTCACCGGGCCCGGCGTCCGCACCACCGACCTGATCGCCGATCAGCCAGCGTCGGCTGCTGTCCCCCACGTGGAACGGAGTTGCGCGTGGACGTCGCCGGCTTGGCGCAGACCCGCCTGGTAGGCCGGTTCCCAGGCGGCCAGGTCCCCCAGGTCCGAGCCGAATGCGAGCACCGACGCCGGATCGGGGCCGATGGTCACCACGGTGTCCGCCCCCACGGCCGCCAGCTGGCGGTCGAGTGGCTCGCGGGGAGAGAGGTGAGCCATCGGCTCGACCACGACCAGCGTGCGGGCACCGGCCGCGAGATCGGCGTTGGGGCCCGCACGCAGCGCGCCGTCCATGTACCGTCGGCCGTCGATGGCAACGGGCGGCGCGGCCCCGGGGAAGGCGCTGCTCGCCGCCACCGCGTGCACCAACGGCACGCCGCTGTCGCGGTCCCACGCCACGGGCTCACCGGTGGTCGCGTCCACGGCGGTGATCACCAGTCGCCGTTCCGGCCACGCGTCCGCGCGGATCAGGGCGGCGCGCCCCGCAATCAGCGCCTCATCGGCCTCCGGGTCGGTGCCGTCGAGCGCGAGCCGGCCGACGCGGCGCCTGGCCTCACCGGGTTCCAGGCTGCGGTCGCCGAGCACGGCGAACACCGCGCCCATCCGCGCGGGGTCCGCCTTGGGCCGGTGAGCGGCCGGGCGAGCCGAAGTCGCGAGCCGCCCCGGGTCCTGCCCGGTGGCGAGCAGCGCTCCGACGATCGCGCCGGCCGACGTGCCGACGGTCAGGTCGGCTTCGCCCAGATCCACGCCGTCGCGGCGCAACCCGTGTGCCAAACCGGCCATCCACGCCGTGCCGGCGTGGCCCCCGGGGCCCAGGACGAGTGCTCGGTCGAATGTGTGCATGGTGTCTCCCCCTCGTTGTTGAAACAGTCGTACCATATACTCGCTGGCGCTGTTCAGGTCCGAGTTCCCGAGAGGAGATCCACCGTGGGGCGACCCGCAGATCCCGCCCGGCGCGAGCGCACACTGGCACGGGCGACCGACTACGTGCTGGCGCACGGCCTGGCCGGGCTGAGCCTGCGACCGCTGGCCGCGGCCCTCGACACCAGCCCACGGATGCTGCTCTACGACTTCGGCAGCAAACAGGAGTTGGTCGCCGCTGTCCTCGCCGAGGCCCGTCGCCGAGGTGCGATGCGCCTGGCCGGACACCCTCCGCCGCACGCGGCCTCCGTGCAGGAGCGGCTGCGCGGCATCTGGGCGTGGATCAGCGCGGACGAGCGTGCGCCGTTCGTCCGGCTGTTCTTCGAGGTGCACGCCGACGGCCTGGTCCACCCGGAGACCTACCCCGACCAGGGCGAGGCGATCACGGACTGGTTCGACACTCTCGGTGCCACCTTCCGCGACGTCTCCACCGGCCCCGACGACACCGTCACGCCCACGTTGGTCATGGCCGTGGTCCGGGGCCTGCTGTTCGACCTCACAGCCACCGGGGACCGCCGGCGCACCGATCGCGCGCTGGACCGCTTCGCCGAACTCCTGGGGCAGTGAAGCCGCTCAGCTTCCACAGCAGCGCTTCGCGGGTGGCGGTCGAGATCCGCGTCCTTCGGCCTGCCCCCTCGCTGCCCGGACGCACGACGTTGCCCTGACCCAGGACCGGTGACCGCGCACCCGCCCGCTTCCACCCGGGCGGGTGCGCGGTCACTCCGGTGGGCGGTCCGCACGCCAGGCCTCTGCCCGGTGCGCGGACCGCTCACAACCTCGCGCAGGGCGGCCACAGACGACGGCTGCCAGCGGGTGGTCCCTGCTCCGCCGACCCGCGTGGCGGTGCCGGTCCTACCCGGCCGCGACGGTGCTGTCGGTCCCGTTGTACGAACCGACCGCGTTGTCGCCGCCGACGTTGAAGATGTCGCCCCCGGCGAGCTGGTTCCCGTCGCCGATGACGATCGCCCAGGGCGCGGGCGTGGCGTAGTAGTTGATGTCGGCGACGGCGACCCCGGACAGAGCGGCCGTACCCGCGGCGGTGGCGGCCACGACCAGAGCCAGCTTGATGATGTGCTTCACGATGTTCCCTTCGTCGACGGTGTCACGGTGACAGTAGGGTTCACGCCGCGCACCGCCAGGGAACCTCCCCGCCTGGCGTGTCGACCATGATCGGCACCCGCAGGACGTCAACGCGCCTTTCCTCCCAGGGGTGTTCACCCACTGCTCCGCTCCACGTCGGGGGCCGCAGGGCGAGCGCGACCACCCGCCCGGCCGACGTCCCGCGCGCAGGAAGACGCATCCACGGCCGGCGGAGGACCCGGGAGTTCCGGGTCCGTCCCGGGCGGAGCAGGAAGCACGGACCCCGCGCTCCTCGGTCACGGTGGCGAGAGCCCGTTGCTCTGGGCGGTCCTCCCGGGGCGAGGCCTACCCGGTGCGGCCGCGGGTACGGCCGTCATCCGACCCCACCGCGCCAGATGTTGTCGAAGGCCGCGTCCTCGATGGCCCGGCGCCGCCGGACGGCGTCCAGTTCCCTGACCGCGTCGTTGACGGCGGCGAGCACGGTCGCCGCGGCGTCGTCGGTGACGTCCGGCGAATCGCCGGTTCGGGTGTCGTCGATTCCGGCGGCTGCCGCGAGTGCGGTGAGGACGGGGTCACGCGACGTCCAGCGGTCCGCCGCCGCGCGGTGGGCGGGGGCGTCGGCGGGCACCCCCTGACCGGCCCTGAACGGCATCCTGTGGCGGCGTTGCCGGCTGGGCTGTCCTTCGGCCGCAAGGGCGTCCAGGTAGGCCGCTGCCAGGCCCCGGCCTCGGCGCCACAGCCATTCGTCGACCGATTCGTACGGCGCCTGTCTGACGAGTGATGACGCGGCTTGGTCAAGGAGGCGGTCCGTGATCGTCGGCCGGTAGCCCGGCACGATGTGATCGTCGTCGTCCAGCCGGACGGCCTGGGCACCGAGAAGGTCGATCAGCTCGGCCCCCGCGAGCGCGAGCGACAGCTCGCCTTGTTCAGGAGGATGACCGGACTCCGCGTCCAGGGCGACGATCAGCAGATCCTGCGGTGTGGTGGTCATGGGCGGCCCAACGTCCGGGGCATCAGCGGTGATGTGTCGACGAGTGGCGGTCCGGCACCCGGTTGTGTGCCGCCGAGGGCTGGCGCACATCCTCGGCCCGCGCTCCCGTGCCCGCCGCGCGCGGGACGTGGCAGGCCTGCCGCCGCCGTGGCGAGCGGCCGCAATCCGTGCCGCTGAGATCGGACGGCCACGTTCGGACGGCCGGCATGTTGCCAGGCTACGACCGCTCGGGCCGAGCCGCAGGCCGGGCGGGCGGCGGCACTGCCGGCAGGCCCCGGGCCACCGGGGTCATCCGGCACACCGGTCACCGTGCTCGACACCGGCTCCTTCGCGACCGTCCGGCAGAGCGAGGTCACCGGTCACCCGACGATGTCCACCGACGGGATCGGCTTCGTCCTCGGCGCGGCCGGCAGGGTCTCCCGGAGCACCGTCACCGGCAACACCGGCCGCCGTTCGGACAGCCGGTGCGGCCCGGGCCCTGGCTGACGATCAGCATCCCGGGGCGAGCTGCCGGTGCCGGTGATGAACGTCGCCGGGAAACCCGCTCGACGTGACTGCCTCGTTGCGGAGATCATGCGGGCATGGAGTTCTTCGCTCACCACCGCGACCGGCCCGGCTCCGAGGGGCTGCGCGAGGAACTGCTGGAGGATCACTGGTCCTACATGGACCGGTACGCGGCGGAGATGATCGCCCGCGGCCCGACCCTTGCCGACGACGGCGGCACGCCCACCGGCAGCGTGCACATCGTCGACCTGCCGGATCCCGCCGCCGCCCGCGCGTTCGCCTTCGACGAGCCCGGCTACCAGGCCGGCGTCTACCGGGACGTACTCCTGCGGCGGTGGCGCAACCTGCTGGGGCGCACCATGTGGGACTTCCCGGGTGGCCGAACCGGCGGCAAGCGGTACCTGGTGCTCGGCCTCGGTTCGGGGCGGGCCGCCGACCTCGCCGTGCCGTCCGACCGGGACGAGTTGATCGCCTACGGCCCGCTGCTGTCCGACGACGGCGCGACCTGGCTGGGGACGGCGGTGTTGGTCCGGGCGCCGGATCCGCTGACGGCACGCGCCATCCTGACCCCCGGTCGGTATGCCGACATCGAGGTGCACAACTGGCAGTTCGGCGGACGGCCGTCCTGATCGGAGAATGTCCGGCCGCCGTCGCCGAGGCCGTTCGGGTGGCTCAGCATCCTGTTTGACCCGGACACGCGGATGCGTCGGCGTGACGCGTGGCAGTGGAAGGGTGGGTTCGCGCGCTGAGAACCGCGGTGAAGACCGCCTCGGGCACGTCACGGTCGGCGGGTGGCCGGCGCGATGTCACGAGTGGATCAGGAACGCGGGCTGCCACCTCGTTCGCCCCTGCCTCGTTCCGTGCTTCCATCCTGCCCCGCGTGCGGCGCTCCGGCATCGGTCCACGGCCCACAGGTCCCCTCCGGACTTTCGGGATCTCCCGGCCCCGGCGAGCATGGAAGGGAGCGAGAACGCGCCGAGTCGGTGCACCCGAGCGTGGCCAGGGGCGCCCGGTGACGTGCTGCTCAGGAGGTGATCGCCCATGGTCGCGACCGATTCGCCGCCGGTCCGGGTCGAAGCCCGGCTCGACGCACCGCTCTCGCGATGGCTCTGGCTGGTGAAGTGGATCCTGGTCATCCCGCACTGGATCGTCCTGTGCTTACTCTGGGTGGCCTTCGTCCTGCTGACCGTGGTCGCGTTCTTCGCGATCCTCTTCACCGGGCGGTACCCACGCGCGATCTTCGACTTCAACCTGGGCGTCCTGCGCTGGTCCTGGCGCGTCTCGTACTACTCGTACGGGGCCCTCGGCACCGACCGCTACCCGCCGTTCAGCCTCGGCGAACACCCCGAGTATCCGGCGACGTTGGACATCACCCCACCGAAACAGCTCTCGCGCGGCCTGGTGCTGGTGAAGTGGTGGCTGCTGGCGATCCCGCAGTACCTGGTGGTGGCGACCTTCGTCGGGGGCTTCCACGAGGGCTGGGGCGGTGGCGGCCTGATCGCGCTGCTGACGTTGTACGCGGGTGTGGCCCTCGCCGTCACCGCCACCTACCCGGCCGGCATCTTCGACCTGCTGGTGGGCATGAACCGCTGGGTGTTGAGGGTAGCCGCCTACGCCGCCCTGATGACCGACGTCTACCCGCCGTTCCGCCTGGACCAGGGTGGCACCGAACCGGTGCCCGGAGCGGTCGGCCGACCTGGCCCGTGAACCCGCCGCGCCGTCCCGGCCGGACGTGGCGGACATGCGCCGTCCCGGCACAGCGCCCGGCGCAGGCCTGGGGCAGGGCCGACCCGCGCCTCGGCCGAGCAGCACGACCTCCCGCCGGTGCCCGGTGCGGCCGAGGAGATGGAGCGCCTGCACGCCTGTGGGCCCGTCACCTTCGGCGGCAGCGTCACGGCCGGGGCTCCCGGGTTCACCGCGCACAGCCTGGTACGGCACGGGAAGGGCGGGGCTTCCGCAACCCCGAGCACATCCGCCGCTGGGCCCACGAAGGCGCCGGCCGACCCGCTCTGTGCCGGGCCCGCGCCGTCACGGGCGCCGGCCGGCAGCCCCGGGGCCGTCCGCGCGGATGACACGGCCGGTGATCGAGCGCGGGCTGATCCGGACCCAGATGTCGCGGGCCTCGTCCCCCACCCACGGGCGGGGGTCCGCGTGCCGGCCGAACCAGACGACGGACTCCGCCTCGGTGACCTGTCTCGCCGGGCCGACGAGGAGCACGCTCCACCCGTGGCTCAGCGCCTCGTCGAGATGGTCGACCTCGAAGGCGACCGTGTGCCCGAGGGCCCTGGCCGGAGTGCTTCCCGCGCGTGTGCGGTAGAGCACGGCGCCGTCCAGGGTCCGGTAGTTGACGGGGATCACCCGAGGTCCGTCGGGCGTGGTGAGAGCCACCCGCCCCACGCCGCCGGGGGCCAGCTTCGCCCAGCATTCCCAGGGCTCCAACTCCGCGAGCACGGGGACGGCAGCCGGCGCGCCCTGCCCCGGCGGACCGTCGAGGCCACCGCCCAACAGATACCGGACGGACGTGTCCAGGGCGCCTGCCAGCCTGGTGACCGTCCCGGTCTCGACGGTGTCCGGGCACGACTCCAGGTACTCGATGTAGTTGGCCGCCATACCGGCGCGGTCCGCCACCTCCGCAGCGGTC
This sequence comes from Kitasatospora sp. NPDC050543, assembly GCF_044457565.1. NCBI lineage: Bacteria > Bacillati > Actinomycetota > Actinomycetes > Kitasatosporales > Streptomycetaceae > Kitasatospora > Kitasatospora sp. NPDC050543. Next base: position 286,340 of record NZ_JBITGZ010000004.1, read on the forward strand.
AGGCCCAGCTGCTCACGGCGGTGAGCGACCCTGCGGCCCACATCCCCCGGACCGGTCGGTCCGGCCTGCGGGTATCTGCTCCCCGTGCTGAACATGAACATGTCGGCCTCCCGTCGAGCCGCCGCGGAGCCTCCCGCTGAGCCGGCGCGGACTCCTTCTCCACCCACGCTGGTACGTCCGCAGGGGCAGGGGGAGGGCCGAACGGACCCTCCCGTGGGGTCTGCCGGCCCGATCGCCGGCGGGTGGGCAGGCGCGCGGTCCGGTCGGCCCGGCCTTGCGGGCCGACCGGCCCTGTCCACGGCCCCCGATGGAGGTGAGCCTGGAAGCCACGAGGTGACCAGGGTGCCCGGCGTCCCCTGGCCGGACCGAGGGAGCGCACGATGCCCACCACCGAGTACCCGCCGCCCACCGCCGAGGCGCTGCTGGCCGACGGCACCACCGCCATCATCCGCCCACTCGGCCCGGCCGACCGCGACGCGGTCCTTGAGCTGCACTCCGCCCGGATGTCCGAGGCGAGCCGCCGCCTGCGGTTCTTCGGTGTCAGCCGCCGCGCGCCGGAGCTGGCGGCCGACCGGCTCTGCGGGCCACCACGGCCCGGGCTGCTCGCCCTGGGCGCATGGGTGGGAGCCGACCTGATCGGCGAGGCGGACTGCGAGACCACCGACGGCCGGGCCGACACCGCCGAATTGGCGCTCGCGGTCGCCGACACCTGGCAGCACCACGGAGTCGGGACCCTGCTCGTCGAGCATCTCGTCCACGCCGCCCGCGAACGCGGAATCCGCGAACTGGAGGCCGACACACTGGTCGGCAACCGGGCGGTCCACAAGCTCTTCTCCGACCTCGGTCTGCCCGTCCACCGCCATCTCGACCAGGGTGAGCTCAAGGTCCGCGTCCCGCTGGACGAGAACGACGAGCACTACCGCGAGGCCGTCGACGAACGCGGCCGGGCCGCAGGCGTCGCCAGCCTCACCGCGTTGCTGCGGCCCCGATCGATCGCCGTGATCGGCGCCTCCAGGCGGTCGGGGTCCGTCGGGCAGGCCGTCCTGCTGAAGATCCGCGAAGGCGGTTTCACCGGGGAGCTCTGGGCCGTCAACCCCTACGCCGACGAGGTCGCGGGCGAACCGGCCTTCCCCGATCTCTCCAGCCTGCCCGGCACGCCCGATCTCGCCGTGCTCGCCGTGCCGCCCGTGGTGGTCCCGGGCGCGGCACAGGAGTGCGGCCTGGCCGGCGTCCGCGCCCTCGTCGTCCTCACCTCGAACCTCGACGGCGGCCAGGCACGTCAGCTGATGCACGCCTGCCGCCGCCACAGCATGCGCCTGGTCGGCCCCAACAGCCTCGGCATCGCCCAGACCGACCCGGTGGTGCGGCTGGACGCCGAGTTCGGCGGAGCCCTCCCACTGCCGGGCACCGCCGGGATCGCCGTGCAGTCCGGGGGCGTCGGCATCGCCCTGCTGGAGCGGCTGGCCCGGCTCGGCATCGGCGTGTCCAGCTTCGTCTCGCTCGGCGACAAGTTCGATGTCAGCGGGAACGATCTGCTCCAGTGGTGGGAGAGCGACGGCCGCACCGACCTCGCCCTGCTGCACCTGGAGTCCTTCGGCAACCCGCGTGCCTTCTCGCGTACCGCCCGCCGGGTCACCCGGCGCATTCCGGTGCTGACCGTCGACGCCGGACGCTCCGTCGCCGGCCGCCGGGGCGCCGCCTCCCACACCGCGGCGGCGGCGACCCCGACCGTCACCCGGGAGGCGCTGTTCCGGCAGGCCGGCATCACCGCGACCCGCAGCATCGCCGAACTCGTCGAGACCGCCGCCCTCCTGCACGCACAGCCGCTGCCCCGCCCACGCGGGAACATCGCCGTGCTCTCCAACGCCGGCGGCATCGGCATCCTCGCCGCCGACGCCTGCGCCGAGGCCGGCGTCCCGCTGCTCGAACTCCCCTCGGAGCAGGCCGAAGAACTGCTCGACCTCCTGCCGGACGGCGCGAGCACCGGCAACCCGGTCGACACCACGGCGGCAGCCACCGCCGAGCACCTCCGCGCGTGCGTCGACCTGCTCGCCCGGAGCCCGGCCATCGACGGCCTGATCGTCTGCCTCGTCCCCACCGCGCTGGCCTCCGAGGACGGACCGGAAGCCATCCGGGCGCTGCTGGAGGGCCCCGCGCGCAGGCGCATCCCCGTCGCGATCGTCCAGGTCGGCCAGGAAGCGCCCGTGCGGTGTCTGAGCTGCGCCGACGGTGGCACACTGCCGTCCTACTCCGACCCCGCCGCCGCGGCCCGCGCCCTGGCCCACGCCCGCGACCGTGCCCGCTGGCTCGCCGAACCCCACCCCGAGCACGGCACGACCGCCACCGCGGACACCCCCTCCGCGGACACCCCCTCCGCCCGGCGCCTGACGGCGGACTTCCTGCGGAGCCGTCCGGAGGGTGGCTGGCTCGACCCGAAGGCCACCGCCGACCTCCTCGCCTGCTACGACGTTCCGCTCACCACCTCGATGTGGGCGCGGAACGAACAGGAGGCCCTGCACGCGGCCCGAACGCTGCGCCCCTACGGCCATGACGGCAGGGTCGTCCTCAAGGCCTACTGGCCCGACCAGGTCCACAAGAGCCGGGCCGGCGCCGTCCGTACCGGCCTGGCCACCGATGCCGACGTCCGCACCGCTTACTCCGGGTTCACCACGAGGTTCGGCGCTCGCATGGACGGCGCCGTGGTCCAGCCGATGGCCGCCCCCGGACTGGAACTGCTCGCCGGTATCGTCCAGGACCAGGTGTTCGGGCCCCTGGTCGTCCTCGGGCTCGGCGGGACCACGACCGACATCCTCGACGACCGCTCCGCCCGGCTCGCCCCACTCACCGAGCGCGACCTCACCACCATGGTCACCGAGCTGCGCGGAGCAGCCCTGCTGACCGGCACCCCCGTGGTGCCACCGGTCGACACGCAGGCGGTTCGGCACGTCCTCGCCGCGCTCTCCCGGATGGCGGCGGACCTGCCGCAACTCACCGAGGCGGACCTCAACCCGCTGATCGCCTACCCCGGCGGCCTCATCTGTGTCGATGCCCGCGTCCGCCTCGAACCCCGGCGCCCCTTCGACCCCTACCTGCGGCGGCTGCGCCGCCCGGCGATCAGCGAGGAGCCCTGAGATCAGCGAGGGCCCTGAGATCCGTGAACCACAGCTCCTCGACGACGCAGAGGGAGGAATGGAGGGATGACCACCGCTCGGCGGGCACGCCGACCGGCCCACCCGGGGCCGGCGGCTCTGATCGACGCCCGCCACACCGAGGGCGTCGTCATCGACACCGATGCCGTGCTCACCGACGCCCTGCCGCTGCGCAGCGCCGCCTGGGCCGAGACCATGCAGGCCTTCGCGGTGCAGTACGCCCACGTCACCGGCGACCGGCGGGCCCTGCGCCGCCCCGCGCAGCTGCCTGCCGACCGGATGGGCCAGCTCGACCGGGACATCGCCGCATCCCTGCTCCGGTTGCAGGGCGGCCGCATCGACCTCGCGGCCCAACACCTCGGCCCGTCCGAGGAAGACCTGATCTCCCTGTTGGCAGCTGAGAGCGACCGGCGTCTCCTGGACCTCGCGACCTCCCGTCCGGTGCGCTGCCGGCCCGGTGCCCGGCGCCTGCTTCGGGCGCTCCGCGCCGAGGCGGTGGCCGTGGCCGCGGTCTCCACCACCCGTCAGGGGGCTGCGTTGCTGCGTCGCTCCGGCCTGGCGGAGCTCGTCACGGTCTGCGTCGACGCCCGGGACGCCGAACACTACGGCCTCGCCGGACCACCTGGTCCCGCCATGCTCCGCTTCGCCCTGACGCTGCTTCACGCGCGGGCCGTACACGCCGTTTCGCTGGCCGGCACCTCGCTTCACCAGGCGGCTGCGCAGGAGGCCTCGTTCAGGCTCGGCATCCTCGTGCAGCCCGGCGACCGTTCGCCCTGCCCGGGCCCGGATCCCGCCGGTCGCGCGTGGGTGGAGCGACTCGACGAGGTCGTGGTCGGAACCCTTCGGTAGCAGGCGGCTGAACCTTGCGACCGAACCCGCGACGGTCCGGTTCAGCCGATCGGGACCACGGTCACAGACACTCCGCGTGCTGCACGACAACCTGGATCGCCGAACCGCAACCCGGCGGAGCCGCGACCTTCCGGGTGACTGCATGGCGCTCCGGGGCGGCCCGCGCACCGGTGCGGGACTGCCCGGGGCCGCGCAGAATCGAAGGAGACCGCATCTCCGCATCAGGGAGCCACCGATGGAACCGACTCGCCCCGGTGCACCCGAGGAGCCCGTGCGGGTCTTCCTCCTCGACGACCACGAGGTCGTGCGGCGCGGCGTGCGGGACCTGCTGGAGGCGGAGCCCGACATCGAGGTCGTCGGAGAGGCGGGTACCTGCGCCCAGGCGCTGGCGCGGGTACCGGCGCTCAGGCCGACGGTGGCCGTGCTCGACGTGCGACTGCCGGACGGAGACGGTGTGGGCGTCTGCCGCGAGCTGCGTGACCGGATGCCCGGGCTGGCCTGCCTGATGCTGACGTCCTTCGACGACGACGACGCCCTGCTGGACGCGATCATGGCCGGCGCGGCCGGGTACGTCCTGAAGCAGGTCAAGGGAGCGGACCTGGTCAGCGCCGTACGCACGGTGGCGTCCGGGCAGTCGATGCTGGACCCCGCCACCACCAGGAAGCTGATGGAGAGCCTTCGCCACCACGAGGAGAGCGACACGGACGCCCTCGCGCACCTGACACCGCGCGAACGCGAGATTCTGGCCCTCGTCGGTGAGGGGAAGACCAACCGCCAGATCGGCCGGGAGCTCTACCTGGCCGAGAAGACCGTCAAGAATCACGTCTCGCGCCTGCTCGCCAAGCTCGGCGTGGAACGCCGGCTCCAGGCAGCGGTGCTCGCGGCTCACGCCGACACCGAGCATCCGCCCAGGGGGGCGCACTGAGTCCGTCCGGCCCGGCGGAACAGCCGTTCGGCCCCTCACCTCCCACGGTCGTCGGCGCGGGGGCGGGCGTGCAGGCACGGGCGCCGTGCCGTCCGCGACGTCCTGGACGTCAGCGGTCCTTGAGCGGCACCCGCCACACCAGCCGGGTGCCGCCGTGCGGCAGCCGCTGCGGGTCGAAGGAACCCCCCAGAGCGGTGGCCCGATCGGTGAGGTTGGCGAGCCCGCTGCGCCGGCCCCCCGCCGGCAGTCCCACGCCGTCGTCCGTCACGGTGACGACCAGCTCCGGTCCGGCGTCCAGGGTCACGTCGACGCGGTGGGCGTGAGCGTGCCGGGCTGCGTTCGCCAAGGCCTCCTGGAGGACGGCCAGCGCCTCGTCCGCGACGTCCGGCGGCACCGCCACGTCCAGCAGTCCCGTCATCCGCAGGGCGGGGGAGAAGCCGAGGGTCGCGGCGGCCCGCTCGACCGCCTCCACGGCCCGGGCCCGCAGGCCCTTCGCCTGCGGGCCCCGCTCGTGGACCCGCAGGCCGAAGATCGTGGCGCGGATGGTCTTCGCCGTCTCGTCGAGGTCGTCGATCGCCCGCAGCACCCGGTCGGCGGCCTCGGGGTGGTCGATGAAGCGGGTGGCGCCCTGCAGGGTCATGCCGGTGGCGAAGAGCCGCTGGATCGCCAGATCGTGCAGGTCACGGGCGATCCGGTCGCGGTCCTGGAGGAGCCGGACCTGCTCCGAGTCGCGGCGCCGCTCCGCCAGCTCCATGGCGACCGCCGCCTGGGCCGCGAAGCCCGCCAACGGAACGGACTCGTCCTCCTCGAACAGCGGCCGGCCGGATGCCCGGGCGAGCATCAGCACGCCCCGGACACCGCCCTCGGCGGTCCCGATCGGTACCGCCACGGCCGGCCCGAGACCGGCCCAGCGCGGCGGCCCGGCGGTGATCCGTGGGTCCTGCTGCACATCGGTGCTCACCACCAGCCCGCCGCCGCGGACGGCCGCGCCGACGAAGGAACCGTCGACCGGCAGGACGAGGCCGCCGTGCTTCTGCGCATCGAGGCCGACCGCGATGCTCACCTCCAGCTCCTCGGCGCCGGGGACCGGCAACGCGACCACGGTGAGGTCCGCGTCGGCGATCTCGCCCGCACGCGCCACCAGGAGGTCGAGCACCTCCTGCTCCTGGCTGCCGGCGAGCAGCCGGTGGGTGATCTCGGCGCTCGCGGTCAGCCAGCGCTCGCCCAACCGGGCCCGGGAGTACAGCCGCGCGTTCTCGATGGCGACGCCCGCGGCGACGGCCAGGGTGGTCAGGACGGCCTCGTCCTCGGCGTCGAACTCGCGGCCGCCGCGCTTCTCGGTCAGGTAGAGATTGCCGAACACCCTGTCCCGTACCCGGATCGGCACACCCAGGAAGCTGTGCATCGGCGGATGACCGGCCGGGAAGCCGTAGGACGACGGGTGCTCCGTGATCTCCGCCAGCCGCAGCGGCTCGGGGTGGCGGATCACCTCGCCCAGCAGCCCGTGCCCGGACGGGAACGGACCGATCCGGCGTACCTGCTCGGCGCTCACCCCGACCGGGACGAACTGCGACAGCCGCCGGTCCTCCCCGATCACCCCGAGAGCCCCGTACTCGGCGTCCACCAGCGTCACCGCCGCCTCCACGATGTGCCGCAGCACCTGGGACAGCTCCAGATCCCGTCCGACCGACAGCACGGCCTCCAGCAGGCTGTGCACGCGGTCCCGGGCGCCCCTGGCGGCGTCCAGCCGCGCCTGCAACTCGTCCAGCAGATCATCCAGACGAAGCTGCGGCAGAGGCATCGAACCTTCTCCCGACGTGCTTCCCACCGGCTCCTCCGAGGATCGCCAGGTACTGGTCACCATCGCCAAGCCTAGATGCCGCGACGAGGACAGGACCGCAGCCGCGAGCGAGGTCGGGCCCGTCGGCCTGGGCCCATCGGCCCGGCCACAGGCCCGGCCGGCCCATGCGGCGTCGTGGCCCGCGGCGCACCCTGGAAGAGACCGGAGCAGCGGAGCCCAACCCGCACCGGGGTCGGACGGGAGTGAACGCCATGAAAGCCCTCACCTATCACGGCCCCGGACGCCGGACCTGGGGCGAGGTGGCGGAGCCCGACATCCGCGACCCCGAGGACGCGGTCGTCCGGGTGGACGCCGTCACCATCTGCGGCACCGACCTGCACATCCTCAAGGGGGACGTCCCCGAGGTGACCGACGGACGCATCCTCGGGCACGAGGCCGTCGGCACCGTCACCGCCGTCGGCCCCGGCGTGCGGACCCTCGCGGCGGGCGACCGCGTGCTCGTCTCCTGCATCTCCGCCTGCGGCCGCTGCGCGTACTGCCGCACCGGCACCTACGGCCAGTGCACCGGGGGCGGCGGCTGGATCCTCGGCCACCTCACCGACGGCACCCAGGCCGAGTACGTCCGCACCCCCTTCGCCGACAACTCCCTGCACCGGCTGCCCGACACCGTCACCGACGAGAGCGCCCTGCTGCTCGCCGACATCCTCCCCACCTCCTACGAGGTCGGCGTCCGCAACGGCCGGGTCGGCCCGGGCGACACCGTCGTGATCGTCGGTGCAGGCCCGATCGGGCTCGCCGCCATCACCACCGCCCGCCTCTTCAGTCCGGGCCGCATCATCGCCGTCGACCTCGCTGCCGCCCGCCTCGACGCAGCCGAGCGCGCCGGTGCGGACGAGGCCCTCGACGCCTCCGGCAGCACCGCCGACGCCATCCGGGCAATGAGCCCCGACGGTCTCGGCGCCGACGTCGCCATCGAGGCCGTCGGCATCCCCGAGACCTTCGAACTCTGCACCCGCGTGGTCCGCCCCGGCGGCCGCGTCGCGAACGTCGGTGTCCACGGCAAACCCGCCACCCTCCACCTCGAGGACCTCTGGATCAAGAACGTCACCATCACCACCGGCCTCGTCGACACCCACAGCACCCCGCTGCTCCTCGGCATGCTGGCCGCCGGACGGCTGGACGTCGCCGGACTCGTCACCCACCGGTTCGGCCTCGACGAGATGCCGGACGCGTACGACGTCTTCGCCGCCGCCGGCGATACCGGAGCCCTCAAGGTCGCACTCTTCCGAGCCTGATCGTCACTGTCGAGCCCGATTCGTCACGAGCGCAGAGAGGAAGCCCGCCATGGTGGCGAACCCTCACTCCGGCATCCCTGCCGAGCAGATCGACATGCGGGCGGTCCGCCGGCGGATCGCCGACCGGCGCGATCAGCTCGGCCTCAGCGAAGCAGCCCTGGCGAACCAGGCCGGCATGTCCCCGCTGTATCTGAGACATCTCACCGAGGCCGGGCCGCCGTTCGACGCCGGCGGCCTGATCAGGATCGCCGCCGTCCTCCGGATGACGTACCGCGAACTGCTCGACGGCCCGGCCGACGCGCCGCCCGGGCAGTCCGAGGCCCCGGCACACCCCGCTCTCGTCCACCTCACCGAGACCGAATGCTGGGAGAAGGTCGGCGCCCGTGGGGTGGGACGGATCGCGGTACCGGCCGAACCCAGCCCCGTCGTGGTCCCGGTCAACTACACGGTCGACGCCCGGACCTTCGTCTACCGCACCGCCCCGCACGGTGTCGCCGCCGTACCGCACGGCTCGCCGCTCTCCTTCCAGGTGGACCGGATCGACGACCGGACGCGCGAGGGCTGGAGCGTCCTCGTCACCGGTACCGCCGAACACCTCACCGACCCCGAAACCATCCGACGGCTGGAAGACCGGCCCGGGGCCGAGCCGTGGGCCGGCGGCAGCCGGCCCCTGTGGATACGCATCCGCCCTGAGGGCATCACCGGCCGCCGTATCGGCACGATCGCCCCGGACGGTCACGTCCACTGAGGACGGAGGTGCTTCAGGCAGGTGCATCCGGGGGTTCAGGTGCCGTGCGAGGGTGCTGGGCGAGCCGGTGAGCCTCGGCCGTGACCTCGGCGTCGACCTGCGTCGGTGCTCGGCCGCCGCCGTAGTCGAGGCTGTCGTACTCGTCGTCGAGCTCAGCGAGCCGTTCAGTCAGGGGAAGCTCGTATCCGAAGCGCTTCTGGATCCGGCAGGCGAGCTCCCGGGGAGTCAGCTCACCGGCCAGCATCCGGCGTGCGAGTGCTCGTACGACGGCTTCCTGGCCGGCCACGCTGTCGACCGGGTAGTAGTAGAAGGTGAGGTTCAGCTCGTCGAGTGCCGCAGGCAGAATCTCGGGCACGTCGTGGTCCGCCTCAGCGCGTGTGCGTGCGGCCAGTGCCCGCAGGGCCGGACTGTCGAGTCCGGCCACGAGTGCATCGCAGGCTGCTCCGACGACATCGCCTGCCCGGATCTCGCCGATGCTCCAGAGAACGGCGTGATCTTGAAGTCTGCGGGCTGCTGACTCGGTGGACTGCATCCGCCCATGATCTCGTCGCGGAGGTGGTCGGGGCGAGTGGTTTCACAGCTGGTGCTGCTCATCGGCCCGTTCCGGGAGGCGGCGGTCACTCGTTCGGTGCCCGGCCGTTGGCGGGCGGCTCGTTCCCCGCGACAGGCCGCAGAAGAAGGCGTCACGGGACCTGGCCGCTCGGGCCTGACCAGGATTCACACCTCGACACCTGACCAGGATTCACACCTCTACAACCCGGTGGGCCACCGGGCACCTCACCGCCTGCGTGAGGACGCGGTCAGGCCGGCTGCCACAGCTCGATCCGGTTGCCCTCGGGGTCGGTGACCCAGCCGAATCGACCGACACCCTCCATGTCCTGCGTCTCTTCGGCCACGTCCGCTCCCTTGGCGCGCAGTTGCGCGAGCATCGCATCCAGGTCGCGGACCCGGAAGTTGAGCATGGTCTGCTGGGCGCGGGCCCCGAAGTAGTCGGTCTCGGACTCGAACGTCGCGAACACGGTCGGCCCGGCTCCCTGACGCCACAGGCCGTTCTCATCGGCGTCCAGGCCCAGGCAATCGCGGTACCACGCGCCCAGGGACCCCGGGTCGGCGGCCCGCATGAAGTATCCACCGATTCCAAGCACACGTTCCATGCCGTCATCTTGCCAGGACGGCGATCGGGCCGCCCGCCACCGGCTCCCGCTTGTTGCGCCCGGCCTCCGGCCGCCGCCCCTCCGTCAAGGGGCGTCAGTCTCGGCGGGACACCATCGGCCGCAGCACGGCCACGTCAGGCCCGAAGGCGACCACGAAGCGTCCGTCCGGTGCGGCCGCAAGCGTACCGACGGGGAGCGGAAGCAGGTGGCTGCTGCGCGCCTCGGACTGCACGGCCAGGTCGAGGAACTCCACCGTCCGCCCATGGCCCACGGCCGCGACCGGCCGCCCGTCGTTGCCCACCGTGACAGCCAGTGCCGCGTTCGAGCCCGGCTCGGCGGTGTGGACGCCGATCTGCTTCATCCTGGTCAGGCTCCACTGCCGGACGGTCCCTTCCCGGCCCCTGCTGATCGCGACGGGTTCGCCGTCGATTGTGGTGGTGGCCAGCGAGGTCACCCAGTCGGTGTGGCCGGTCAGCGGTGCGCCGACCTGCCGACCGGTCGCGAGGTCCCAGACGCGTACCGTCTTGTCCCAGCTTCCTGTGACCACCACGGGCCGTCCCTCCACGACGACGGTGCCGACGGCCGTCACACGGCTTGAGGGACCGACGAGAGGCTCGCCGAAGGGCTGCCCGGTGGCGAGATCCCAGGCACCCACGGTGCGGTCGCTCCCCGCCGTGACGGCGACGGGCCGGCCGTCCACGGTCGCTGCGGCCATGGACAGCACCCTGCCGTGGCGGCTCAGGACAGGGCGGTGGATGCCTCGGCCGGTGGCCGGATCCAGGACCTGCACGGTGGCGTCAGGGCCGGCGGCCACCACGACGAGCCGTCCGTCCAGCACCGCCGTCGTCATGACGGACACCTCGGCTCCCAGCCCCTCGGCGACCTGCTGACCGGTGTCCAGGTCCCACGCGCGCACGGTGTGGTCGGCGCCCGCGGTGAGGGCAACCGAGCTGCCGTTGAAGACCGCCGCGGCGATCGCCAGGACGGAGCCGGTATGCCCGCCCCGGTGTCGGCCGGCCGGGGCGGGGGAGAGGTCCCAGCTGCGCACCGAGTGGTCCGCACCTGCGGTAACGGCCACGGGACGTCCGTCCATGAGCGTGGCGGCGACGTCCCATACCCGCCCGGTGTGGCCGGTCAGTGGTCGGCCCCCGGGCGATCCGTCCGCCGTGTCCCGTACGGTGATCGTGCCGTCCTCCTCGGCGGTGAGGGCGACGGTCCACCCCCGCGGGTCGAGGGTCCGGGCCCCGGCCTCGGCTTCCACCGTGCTCCCGGCGTCGAACCGGCCCGCGCGACCGGAGATCAGCTCCCACAGGGATGCCCGCCCGCCCACCTCGGGGGACAGGGAGAGCAGTTGCTCCCCCGGGCCGATGGTCCTGATGGTCCGTACGTCGTCAGGCTGCTGGGCTGTCAGATCCCAGACGCGCAGTGTCTGATCCACTCCGACGGCGAGCGCGACGCGACGGGTGCCCAGGACGGCGGTCTGCCATCCGCGGATGGAGGTGCCGGCGGCGCGGCCGGCGGCAAGATCCGCGACCAGCTCCGGTTCGTCCTGGTGGTCCAGCGTCATGGCGACGACACGATCGCCGACCACCGTCAGAGCTGACAGACCCGAGAGCGGCCGGGCATGCGGCGGCCGCGGGTCCGCCAGGGCGGCGGGCCCGACCGGGTGGCCGGTGCTGAGGTCCCAGAGGGAGGGCACCTTGCCTTCCCGCCCGGCGAGGGCGAGCGGCTGCTGCCCTTCGAGCAGGAACGAGGCCACGACCGGCAGGCACTCGCCGACCTGGAGGTTGGCGGCCAGATCCCACACCTGAACCGGTTGGTCCGGCTCGGCGGTGACGGCGACCTGGCGCCCCTCCAGTACACCGATGTCCGCAACCGATGCGAACGCGCCGAGTCGGCTCCCGGTGGCCAGGTCCCACACCTGCAACGCCCGGTCGGCCCCCACGGTCAGGACGGCACTGCGGCCGTGCAGGGCCGTGCACGCCACCACCCTGACGAGTTCTCCTGCCGAGCGTCCCGTCCGGGGATCCCACACGCGCACCGCCTCGTCCGCATGCAGGGTGAGGGCCAGGGCACGCCCGTCGACCTCCGCCGTGGCCAGGGAGACCAACTCGGGCGTCATCGACGACAGCGGGTCGGTACGGCCTGCCACCAGCTCGTGCAGCTGTCCTCCCGTCGCCAGGTCCCACACCCGCACCGCCGTGTCCCGGCTCCCCGAGATGACAACCGGTCGGCCGTCGACGACCGCCGTCGCCACCGCGATCACGGGGGCCTGGTGACCGATGAAGGAGCGCAGGAACCGAGGGTCGGTCGTGGCCCCGCTCGCCCAGTCCACACTCCACCGCGCGCCGGGCTGCCCGGACACGTCGGCGCTCTCGAACCACGCGGCCAGCTCCAGGTCTCCCGACCGGGCGGCGTCCATCGCCAGCACCTGCCGACGCTGCACCGGCGTAGCTGCCCGGTGCACGGACGCCGAAGCCCGGTACACCGAGGCGACGGACCGGGCTCGCGCATCGTTCGCCCGATCCAACAGTTCGAGAACCCGGTCCTGTTCGGTGGCGAGGAGGAGCCCGGGATCTGACAGCAGGGAGCGGATCTGGTGCTGCACATCATCGTGTGGTTCGGTCACGGTGCCGAGACTACGAGCCGGCACTGACAAGGCTGCTACTGCGCATCGGCGCGGGTGCGTGCCGGTGCGGGGTGCGAGGAGGTCTCCGGCGCAGCGGCCCCGTCGGCCTGTACGACACCGCGAAGGCGTCCTGCCGCGGACCCTTGCGGGCCATGACGGAGGGTCGGGCCCGCCCACCCGGGCCGTGGCAAGCTTGACCCGCCGACGAAACGAAGACGGCGTCGCTCGAACGTCCGGAGGAGAGCAACGATGTCCCCCACCGACTCGGTGCATCTGCTGGCAGAACTCTCCGCATGCATCGCTGGTGCCTCCCCCGAGCAGCGCGGTGCACTGTGGCGGCTGGCCGAGCCGGGGCGGCAGCTCGACGCCAACCTGGTCCGGCTGCCGGCCGACGCCGCCGTCGAGGAGCATTCCGAGCACGACCTGGACGTCCTGCTGCTGGTCGCCGGGGGCAGCGGCACCCTGCTCGGCGGCGCGGAGGAGGTGGCGCTCGCCGTCGGCACGCTGGCCTGGCTGCCCCGCGCCGCCCCGCGCGGCCTGCGCGCCGGGCCCCAGGGACTGGTCTACCTCACCGTTCACCGTCGTCGTCCCGGCCTGACCGTCCAGCGCAGCCGGACGGCCGAGCCCGTCGACGAGGGGGGTGAGGCCGCCTGCCTGCTCCACCGGACCTGCCCGGCCTGCGGCATGGTGCCCGACGGCGCGGCCCCCGCCTACTGCAGCCACTGCGGTGCGCAACTGCCGACCGACTGACGGGCCGGGGGATCGGGCACCGAACGCGGGATCAGGCCACGGTCGCTCCGCACGGGGACGGCGGTGAGCCTCCTCACGGACCTCTTCACGGACCTCCTCCACGGGCCCGTTTCACGGGCCCTGTTCCTGGCCGGTCAGGGCCCGCCAGGTGGTGTCCGCGAGTTCCTCGACGTCGGTGTCGGTGAGATCGCCGGAGACGAGCCACCGGTAGAAGATCGGGCCTGCGAGCAGGTCACGCGCGGTGGCCGGAGACGTGTGGGGTGGGAGGTCGCCGCGGTCGACGGCACGGGCGATGACGTCGGTGATGGTCTCCAGGCGGGGACGCAGGTACAGGTTCCGCAGCGGCACGGCGAGGTCCTGGTGCCCGAAGCTGTCGGCGTGGACGGCAAGGATGATCCGTGCCAGGCCGGTGCGGATGAGCCGGTCGACCAGGCCGCGCGCCAGGTCGTGCAGATCGGCGCGGAGGTCGCCGCTGTCCGGCGCGGGTGCGACGGGCACCGTCTGGGCCAGGGCGTCGACGACGAGGTGCGCCTTGTCGGGCCAGCGCCGGTACACGGTGGGCCGGGTCACGCCGGCGCGTGCCGCCACAGCCTCGATGGACAGAGCACCGTAACCGCTCTCGCCCAGCAGCTCGACGGTGGCCTGGAGGATCCGCGTGTCGGTCTCCGGCCGTCGCGGGCGACCTCGACGGCCGCTTTCGCCGTTCACGTCGTTCACGCCGTTCACGCCGTTCCTCTTCTCATTTACGATCCGACTCGTAAACTATATCCCCATGACGCCGAATCAGAGCGGGAACCTCCCCGCATCCGCCACCTGGGGCCTGCTGGCAGCCTGGGCGATCCACGACAGCGAAGAGTTCGTCACGATGGGCGGCTGGCTGGACCGCGCCCGGCCACGCCTGCGGAGCCGGTTCCCCCGCGTGCCCGAGTACGTGTGGGAGCAACTGCGGGTCAGCCCGGCGCAAGCGCGCATCGCCGTCGGAGCGATGGGCGCCGTGATCGCCGCCGCCGCGGTGCGAGGGGCACGTACGGGCGGGAGCAGCCGGTTCTACCAGGCGACCGTGGTCGGGTTCGGTCTCCACGCGGGCGGCCACATCGCCCAGGCCGTGGCCACACGCGGCTACACCCCAGGGGTGGTGACAGCGCCGTTGGTGGCCGCCCCGTACTCACTGTGGGTCTGGCGCCGCCTGCGCGCGGCCGGCGTGCCCCTTGACAGCCGCGCTGCGGTGACCGGCGCCGCCGTGCTGTTACCCGTTGCCGTAGTGACCTGTCAGGCGGGGGCCCGCGTGCTGGCACCGCACCGAACACACTGAGAAGGAGGACACCACTGTGCTGACGATGAAGCAGCGGTGCGAACGCTGCAACGAAGGCCTTCCCGTAACCGCCGAGGCATACGTGTGCAGCTACGAGTGCACGTACTGCCCCAGGTGCGCCAAGGCCCTCTCCGTCCGCTGCCCGAACTGCGGAGGTGAACTGGTCCGCCGCCCGCGCCGTACGACCGGACTCCCCGCCATCGCGGTGCGCACCCCGGGTCGGATCGTCCGGCTGCTCCGGCGACCCGCCAGGCGGCGATCCGGGCAGGCTCGCTGACGGTGCCGGCGGAGCTGGTCCGTGCCCCGTCCTGCATGCTTCCCCGCTTGCTTGCCGCGATCCGGGCGTCGAAGTCCCGGTGACCCGTCCGCGGATGGTTTCGTACACTGCGGCTGATCCATGCCGAGCGACGGGGGACGACGACGTGGACACACCCGAGGAGCTCACCCTGGACCAGCGGTTGTCCGTCCGGTTCCGGCTCAACTGCTTCGCCGCCCTGCTGCCCAGGGAGCTCCGCCCGGCCGCACTGGACGCCTGGGCCGGCCTCGATCCGGCGCTGTTCGTCCTCGGCCTCCACGACCCGCCGGCCCGGGTGAGCGAGAGCGTGCTCGCACTGGGCAGCAGCCGGGTCCGGGCGGCGCTGGCGACGGCGGTGCGCGACCCCGAGATCCCGGACGCGCTGGTCGATCTGGACGACACCGCCGTCGACGTCGCCCTCGGCGACAACGCCTGGCGGTCCTACGAGCTGGAGTGCCGGGTGCGGCTGCGGAACCCGGTCGCCCTCACGACAGGCCGCTGGTACCGCAGGGACCATCCCAGCCGGGCCCTGCTGTCGGCCGATCCGGACCTCGCGGGCGCGGCGCTCGTCGACCCGACCGAGGCGGGAGAGCCGACCGTCCGGGCCGCCGCCTGGAGCACCGTCCTGCGCCACGGCGGGATGTCCCAGGCCCGCGCCGTGGCGTCCGCCCTCCCGAGGGATCCGGACCCGGTCGGCAAGGAGGTCCTGGAGGCTCTGGCCGAGGCCATGCCGGAGCCCTTCCTGGACACCGCCCTGGAGCGCCGCATCGGTACGGGAGCCCTGCTGCGACGGCTCAGGGCCCTGCCCCCGCAGTCGCCGTGGGGCGCCTTCCGGGCGGTGCGGAAGGTCCTGGACGAGCCGTACCGGATCGACTGGGCGCTGCTGGCCGCGGCCCGGCTCGGCTCGGCGGACGGCTGCCGCGCGCACGGCTGCGCTCGTTCTGGCCGGGCGTGCGGACTGCCCGCCCGAGGTGGCCGTGGTGCTGCGGGCCGGGCGACCCGCGCGAGCCGGCCAACCCCTGCCCCCGCCCCGGCCCGCGCCGGTGCCTGCGCCGGACTCCACTCCCCGCGCTGCGCCCCGGCGGCAGGCTGCGCGCCGGTCGCCCGAGTGGCGACCGCCCGGCCCGACCGGTCCGCTGGGGGACACCGCGTGTTCCGCGCGCCACGCCCTGCGCACCGTGCCGGTGTCCTCGCACCGCACCCCGGGCACGGTGACACTCGATCACCTCGCAGCGATCACCGAACGCGGGCAGCTGGCTGCGGCCGATGGGCGCAGCTTGCGCACCCGGCGCACGTGGTGGTCTCGTGGGTGGGCGAGGAGGCGGGGTGCGCCGACGTGGCGCGAGCGTCATGGCGCGGGCGCGCCGCGCTGCACGTGGCGGTCTCCGCCCTGCTGGCGCGCTGGGCCGCGGGCGAGGTCCCGGCCGAGCGCTGGGCCGTGATGTACCCGCTGATCCGGCTGTTCCCGGGCTCGCTGCCGGAACTGCTGGACGCCGTGGACGCGGCTTCGCCGGAGTCGAGCCGTGTGCGGCGGGGGAAACATGAAGCGCATAGGCGCGACCGCGATGGTGAGCCTTTCGATCGCCTTGCTGTTGGCCGGGCGCGGCGGTCCTTCGGCGCCGGGTGCGACGGCGGCCACCTCCGCTTCCACGACGTACGGCTGCCTCACCGAGGAGCAGGGCCGTAAGGGTGCTGTGACCGTGCAGGACAGGGAGCACGCGAACAAGGCGTACTTCCAGGACGCGGACAGCGGTGGTGCCGAGGTGGCGCTGATCTTCTGGCACCAGGACGGGGGCTCCCTGTGCGACTGGGTGCCTTACCTCGGCAGCTTCACCAAGGCCGGCTACGCCGTTCTCGCCTTCACCAGCAGCGGGGACTTCTTCAATGATCTCGGTCCGGCCGACCATTTCCTGGCGGGCAGGGGCTTCTCCAAGATCGTCATGGTCGGCGCCGCAGGTACGGCTACGGCACTGCTGGACAGGATGGCTTCACCGGTCGAGGGCCCGGTGAAGTCGGTTGTCGCGTTGAGCCCCCTCCCGGCGCTCCGGCAGTTGGGATGCGGCCAGGATGGTCCCGCTCGGCAAGCTGCCCGCGTTCTTCGCCGCGGAGAGCGAGGACCTGTCGGCCGGAAAGGATGCCCAGGCGCTGTACGAGGCGTCGTCGAGCCGCGGTAAGCAGCTCAAGATCTACCCGGGCGACCGGAAGGGCGCGGATCTGCTCAAGGAAGGCGCACTGCCGGATGTTCTGGCCTTCCTCGCCACGTACACGCCTCCGAAGAGCTGACGCTCCAGGGTCGCTGCCCGCCCGCCACGGACCACCGCGGTGGCGCCAGCCGCGCCCGCAACCAGCAGAAGAACCGGGATCCACCAGTGCGCGAGCAGCCCCCGGAGCGGCGCGAGCGGCAGGCCGGCCACGATCACGGCTCCGGCCGGCAGGTCCAGGCCGCGGCGCCCCGCGCTCCCGGTTGCTGCGTCGATGCCGGCTCATGAAGAGGTGACGGCCTGCTCCAGCAGGCCGTGAAGGACGCGCTGCTCCTGCGGGGTGAGGCCGGACAGCGGGGAGTCCACGGCGAGGAGCTCCAGGAGGCGTTCGCGCAGTGCGGTGCCCTCGGGAGTGAGGAGGAGGTGCTTGGCGCGGCGGTCGGTGGGGTGCGGGTGGCGCTCGATCAGGCTCTGCTTCTCCAGCTTGTCGACGACGAAGGTGGTGTTGGAGGGCTCGCAGCTCATGCGTTCGGCGAGGTCCCGCATGGTCATCGGCCCGCTCATCTCCCGCAGCGCGGTCGCCTGGGATGCGGTGAGGCCCAGGGTGGCGGCGCGCTCCCGTACGTGCTCGGCGATCCGCTGGGCCAGTCCGTTCACCAGACCGCACAGCTGTCGCTCGGCGATGGCCTGCGGCTCGGGGAGCGTCGTCATGCCACCACTCTAGCAAGTCCGTGAAGACAGAATATTTACAGCTTGAATGATTTGAACTTGATGCTTATGGTTGGCGTCGTCGCCGCAGGAACGCGGTGGCGACCTGATGACGACTCACAGGAGAGAACTCATGGCTGACCTGACGGTGGACCAGGGCGTGCGACTGCGCCGGCCGGCGGGAATCCGCTCGATACGGCTGGGCGAAGCGAAGGTGTCGTACGTGCCGGACGGCGACGTGCGGCTCCGGCCGCTGCAACTGCTCCAGGACACCACCGACGAGGTGTGGGCCGCGCACCCGGAGTACCTGGACGCCACGGGCCACCTGGTGGGGAGCGTCGGCGGTCTGCTGGTGGAGCACGGCGACCGCGCGCTGCTGATCGACGCGGGCTTCGGCCCGCAGCAGCACGAGGCTCCGGACGGCCCCCTCGGCGCGATCCACGGAGGTGCGCTCACGCACAGCCTCGCCGAACTCGGTCGCCGCCCCGAGGACATCGAAGCGGTGGCCTTCACCCACCTCCACGCCGACCACCTCGGCTGGGCCTGCCATCCCGCCCCCGGCGGTGACGAGCCCGTGTTCGCCCACGCCGACTACCTGATCTCCGAGCCGGAGTGGGACCGGCGCGACCTCCTGGAGGACCAGGGCATGACCGAGCAGGTCGCGGCCCTCGCACCGCGCGTCCGTACGATCACGGACGGGCAGGAGATCTTCCCCGGCGTACGGGTGCGGATCACCCCCGGCCACACCGTCGGGCACGCCGAGTACGTCATCACCGGGGGCGGACGGCGTCTGATCGCCTTCGGCGACGCCGTGCACTCGCCGATCCAGATCGACCACCCGGACTGGTCCTCGGCCTTCGACCACGACCGCGCCCGGACCGCCGACCACCGCCGCCGCCTCGTCGCCGAGCTGGCGGAGCCCGGCACGATCGGCTTCGGCGTCCACTTCGCCGACGTGGTGTTCGGACACGTCCAGCAGGACGGAGCCGGCCCGGCCTGGCGGCCCCTGGACGCCTGAACCGCCGGGGCCGGGTGCCACCGGCGGACCGGACGGCGGCGTCCTGCCGATCGCCCGGCGGCTCCTCGAAGGGACCGCCGTACGCCCCCGGTCCCCGCTGCCGGTCGCCTCCGCCGGTGATGCGGTTGTTGGGCTGTCGACGATCCGCTGGGTCAGCGGCGGTGGACGAGGGGGCGGTGGGCGCCGAAGTGCCGTACCTGCTCGATGTCGCCCGGGACTGCGCGCGGCAGCGACTCGTTCGCCCGGGCCCACAGCCACGTCTGCCGGGACAGGCTCACGCTGCCGGTCATCGTGAGTCGGCCGGTCCCGTCGGGCTGCTGGCTGACCGCGGGCCGGTGCCGCAGCGTGTCGTCCAGCCGTCGGTCCCACCGTAGGTGATGTGGCCGAACGACCGCAGGGCCTCGTACCAGAACTGGGCCTCGTCGGGGAACAGCAGGGGCTTCATGGCCGCTCCTCGGAGTGATCGGAGTGTGAGGGGTGTCCGGCACCCCGGGGGACGAGCCGTGAGCGTCCCCCGGGGTGGGTGGTGGTGTTCAGTCCTGATTCCCGTCGAGAGCGGTGTCGGGGATCCAGGAGCCGTGGAGTCCGGCGCTCACCCGGTGGGGCAGGTGGACGGTGGCGATCCGGTCGAGGCCGGCGGCGTCGAGGACGAGGAGCTGGGAGGCGTCCTGCTTGAGGTCGGAGATCACGGTGAGCAGGTAGCCGTCGTCCTCGCGGGTGGCGTCGGCGGCGGGGACGTAGACGGCCTCGCTGGGCATCCGGGCGTCGCCGACCTGGTGGATGCGGCGGGCGCCGGTGGTGCGGTCGTACTTGACGACGCCGTAGCCGCCGAAGCCCTTCTCGTCGGGGAAGGAGATGGCGTAGTGGTAGCGGTTCTCGGCGCCCAGGTACTCCTCGTTGAGGGTGGGGAACTCCACCGGAAGGTCGTCGACGATCTGCTCGTCGACGGTGCCGGCCGCCGTGTCGAGCACCCAGCGGCGGGTGTACGAGCGGGCGACGGGCTCGGTGCCGCGCCCGGGGGCGCCGATCCACCAGTTCCAGGAGAGCCGGAACCCCTCGTGGTCCACAGTGGGGCCTTCCAGGACGATGCGACCCCGGCCGTCCTCGTAGGCGTTGGCGACGTGCAGCATGCTGCCCGGTTCGATGGAGAACCAGCGGACGCGCCGGGCTCCGTCGCCTCCGCGCGGCACGACGCCGATGCGGGCGGGCTGCGCGTCGCTCCAGCCGTAGGGGATGCCGGAGTGGTCGGTCGGGTCGAAGGTGACGCTGCCCTCGACGAAGACCACGTGGTGGCGGGTGATCGCGAAGTCGTGCTTGAGTGAGGCGCTCGCTCCCGGGATCTCGGCGCTGTGGACGATCTCGCCCTTGGCGTCGGCGACGTAGTACACCAGGTGGGGCGGGAAGGGCGAGGAGCCGAAGAAGTGCAGCTCGCCGGTGACCGGGTCGGTCTTGGGGTGCGCGGTCATCGCGGTGCGGAGCTTGCCGTGGAAGTCGTGGGCGCCGACCGTTTCCAGCTCCGGGGTGAGTTCGAAGGGGAGGTTTGCCTCGCAGAGGGCGAGCAGGCGGCCGGCGTGCTCGATGACGTGGGTGCCGGCGGTGCTGGCGGTGAGGTCGGGGCCGTGCTCGGTCATGTAGGGGGCGCCGTCGAGGGCGGGGGTGTGCACCCAGCGGTTGCGGTACCACTCGGCGCGGCCGTCGCGCAGGCGGATGCCGTGCACCATGCCGCTGCCCTTGAACCAGTGGGTGGGGGTGATGCCGGGCTTGGGGTTGTGGCCGTTGCGGATCAGCCGGCCGGTCAGCTCCGGGGGCAGGGAGCCCTCGACGGTCAGCCCGGTGGCGGTGATC
The DNA here is from genome assembly GCF_044457565.1 of Kitasatospora sp. NPDC050543. Taxonomy (NCBI): domain Bacteria; kingdom Bacillati; phylum Actinomycetota; class Actinomycetes; order Kitasatosporales; family Streptomycetaceae; genus Kitasatospora; species Kitasatospora sp. NPDC050543. The sequence continues at coordinate 307,019 of NZ_JBITGZ010000004.1, forward strand.
TCGTCGGCCACGGGGGTGAAGTGGCCGGTCAGGTACGGTTTGGCGGTCATGATGAGTGCCTCGTTTCCGGTGGTTTCTTCGGGTGTTTCGGGTGGTGTTCCGGCGGGGGCCGGTCGGGGGCGGGCGCGCGGGTCGCGGTCAGCCCTTGTGGATGGCGGCCGGGACCGACCCGACGGTGACGGCGCCGGTGCGCTGCTTGCCGAGGCAGCGGGTCAGGCCCCAGGCGAGGACTGCGGTGCCTGCCAGCACCGCGGCCGAGACCGCGAAGGCCGTTCGGTAACCGGCGGTCAGCGCCTCCAGGTGGGGCTCGTGAGTGGACGCGTGGGCGGTGACGGTGCCGGCGAGGGTGGCCAGGGCGGCGAGGCCGATCGCGCCGCCGACCTGGCGGGTGGTGTTCACCAGACCGCCGGCCAGGCCCGCGTCCCGGGGCGGGACGCCCTCCACGGCGAATGCGGTGAGCTGGACGAAGGCGATGCTCAGGCCGAGGCCGATGAGGAGGCTCGGACCCAGGACGTCGGCGAGGTAGCTCCCGGTAGGGCTGATCCGTGACAGCCACAGCAGTCCGGTGGCCTCGGTCAGCAGGGCGACGGTCACGGTCGCGCCCGGACCGAGCCGGCGGACGACCCGGGGCGCGAGCGCGGACCCGAGTATGTTCGCCCCGGCGAGGGGCAGTTGGCCCAGGCCGGTGACGAGTGGGCCGGCGCCGAGGACCTGTTGCTGGTAGAGCGGCAGGAAGAAGAACAGGGCGATCCAGACGGAGCCCAGCAAGGCCATCAGCAGGTTGCCCGCAGCCACCCGGCCGGTGGTCAACAGCCGCGGCGGTATCAGCGCGTTCGGCTGGCGGAGCTCGATCACGGCGAAGGCCGCGAACAGCGCGGTGGCGCCACCCAGGGCGCCGACCACCCGGACGTCCGTCCAGCCGGCGCCGCGTGCGGTGGTCAGTCCCCAGACCAGGCAGGTCAGGGCGAGGGTCACGGTGGCGGTGCCGAGCAGGTCGAACCGCCCGGCCTCATGGTTGACCGCCCGTGGGAGGAGGGCCGCCACGGCGGCCAGGACCAGTGCCGCGCCGAGCGCGACGGAGTAGAAGATCCATGGCCAGCCCCACGCCTGGGTGAGCACACCGCCCAGCAGGACGCCGCCTGCTCCTCCCGCGCCGGACACCGCGCCCCACACCCCCAGTGCCCTGCCGCGCCCGGCGCCGGACGGGAACAGGCCCATGGCCAGGGCGAGCGCGGCCGGGGCGATGGCGGCGGCACCGAGGCCCTGAACCGCGCGGGCCGCGATCAGCACGCCGGGGGAGGCCGCCAGTCCCGCTGCCAGCGAGGCAGCCGCGAACACCGCCAGGCCGGTGATCAGCACCCGGCGGCGACCGAGCAGGTCGCCCGCCCGGCCGCCCGCCAGCAGCAGTGCTCCGAACGCCAGACCGTAGGCGTTGACCACCCAGGTGGTGCCGCTGTCCGACAGGCCGACCCCGGCCCGGATCTGCGGCAGCGCGACGTTCACGATCGAGGTGGCGAGCATGACGGTGAACTGGGCGGCGGCGAGCACCGCGAGGACGGCTGCGGGTCGAGGGGCAGGCGGCGCGTGCCCCGGCTGTGTGCGGTGGAGGTTCATGGCGCACAGCCTCGTGCCCGGCGGTGTCCACTATCCAGGCCCGGCAGGGGCGGTGACTGTCCACTCCTGTCCGCACCTGCCCACCCGCTCCGGCCGCAGTCGTGCGCGCCGTCCTCATCGGGGGCCGTGCAACTCCTGCTGCCAGAGAGCTTCACAGATCAGGTCCAGGCCCTGGCGCAGGTGACGCCGGTAGGTGCCGTACGGAAGGCCGAGCCGGCGGGCGGCGGCCTCCTGGGTGGGCGCGCCGGAGAAGTAGCCCGCCGTCAGGGCCTCGCGGGCGCGCACGCCGCGCGGGTCGAGGGCGAGGTCGTCCACGGTGTGGCGCAGCAGGTCGCGCAGCTCCTCGACGGGATCGGCGAGGTCGGCCCCCAGGCGGGTGCGGGTCAGGGCGCAGACCGCGAACGCGGCCGGGTCACGCCAGTGCGCCAGCGCCTCGCGTACGGCCTGGTCGAACACGGAGCGCGAAACGGCCGACGGCCCGGGCGGGGCAGGGACCTCGGTGGCCGATATGAAACGGCCGATCCAGGTCTCGACGGGCACCTGGCGCCAGTCGACGCCGAACAGCCCGTAGGTGTGGTCACCGACCCGTGGCCGCGCACCGGTGTCACTCAGGCTCCCGTTGACGCGTTCGGCCCAGGCATCGGCGTCCCGCCAGACCGCGAAGCCGTAGGCGCGACCGCGGGCACGGGCGGCCTCCGCCTGCGCACGGGAGCTGCTGAGGTCGATGACGCGCGAGGGGACCTGGTAGTGCTCGGGGTAGACCGAGAAGCGGCTGATGCCGATGTGTTCGCCGGGGCCCACCGGCGCGGTGGCGTCGATGTGTTCCCAGGCGGCCGCGACGACGGGGTCGACGGCCACATCCCGGGGGTCGGCAGGGACCGGCAGGACCAGTCGGGCCGTGAACGCCACGGTCCGGCCCGTACCCACCAGACGGTAGACGCTGAACGCCTGCGGCTGCCGATCGATCCAGTAGCGGACCAGCTCCGCGGAAGCCGGCCCCTCGGTCTCCTCGGCCATCCGCAGCACACCATCGATGTCGTCGGGCCGCAGGGGGCAGTCGTGCACCTCGTCCTCGCGCGACCACGTGCGCATCCGGGCCAGGCTCTTCAGCTCCCGGAAGAGGTAGAACAGCTCGTCGGTGACCGTCCACACCCGCTCCTCGGGCGCCTCGCGCAGCATGCGCAGATACTCCTGCGCCAACCGCCGGCGCATCGTCACGAAAGCGTGCGGAGCCCGCCAGCGCAGATCCGCGGTCAGCGTCTCGCGTGCGGCATCGTGCGGGTAGAGCCCCTGCGGAGCGGACTCCATGAAAGGGAGGTCCCTCAGCCAGCCGAACAGCAGGTGGGCGTCCTCCTCGGGCAGGACCGCGGCAAGCAGTTCCTCGGAGGTCGAATGCGCCTGCGCCGCCACCTCCAGGGCGCGGCGGTGGGCCGCCGTCGGCACCTCCCCGATCAGCCCCGTCAGCAGCGTCCGCAGGAGATCGGCCGACGGCGCCCACACCTCCTCCCTGCTCCAGCCCGTCGAACCCGCCGCCGCCGCGAGGGACAGCGCCAGCGGATTGCCCCCGGCGAAACGCAGCACCCGATCCCGCAACTCGGGCCGGACCCGCGCCGTGGTCAGCAGGCTCCGGGCCTGCTCCTGCGAGAACGGCCCCAGTTCACGTACGGACAGCACCCCGGCCCAGGCCGGATCGGCGGTCCACTGCGGCTGCGGCGCGAGCCGGCCGGCCAGCACCACCAAGGCGTCCTCCGCGGCGCGGGGCAGGAAGCGCTGCCACAACCAACTCTCCAGCCACTGGCAGTGCTCGAAGGAGTCGACGAACAGCACCGTGCCGGGGACATCGAGAAACGGACCGGCCGCACGCTCGAAGTCGGCCGGGTCCCGGCTGACGAAACGACCGTCCAGTTCGAGGAGCAGCCGCCCCGCCGCACGGGCCTGCTCCGCCAGGCATCGCAGCAGCGCCGACTTCCCGATGCCCCCCGGCCCGAAGACATAGAACGCGAACGGCGCCTGCGGATCTCCGGCCAAGGCCCGCCCGAAACAGCCGAGTTCCTCCTCCCGGCCTATGAAAGCCCGCTCACGCGCTCTGCTCAGTCTCTCTCCCACGGACGCCACGCCGACTCCCATCCCCACTCTCCAACGCCGGGCAGCCCTGCCCGGAGATCCTTCGAGCCCCGCCGGCCGCGACGTCGCGGGCGCGGGCGGCGCCGGCCCGGCTCCCCCCACCGTGCCGGCCGTAGCGAGCAGCGCGCAGCGGCAGCGGCGCGTCACACTCCGGCCTGATTCAAACATCAGGCGGCCGAACTCTCCGAACAGGGTTCGAAACCTCCCCACCGATGGGAACTCAGGAGCGTACCTCGGGCGGGGTCCCAGGCCCCCGACAGTGCGTCGGCGGGTCCCCGGGGAGGCGTCGGCGAGGGCGCGGACGGCCGTGGCGATCCGGCGGCCGTCCTGGTCGATCTGCTCGGGCCCCTTCCGCGCCCGGGCTCAGGCGGTGGCTGCGCCGTCGACGACCAGGTCGTGGCCGACCATGAAGCCGGCGTCGTCCGAGGCCAGCCACAGGACGGCGGCGGCAACCTCGGCGGGGTCGCTGACGCGGCCTATGGGGACGGCGGCCTTGACGCGTGCGTCGCGGTCGGCCCGGGTCTCGCCGGGGCGGTAGGACATGGGGGTGTCGCTGGCTCCGGGGCTGACGGCGTTGGTCGGGGCGGCGCCGGCCGTTCCGCTGCCGCTCGTAGGAGAACTGACGGCCCTTCCGGCTGCTTCAGCCTCCACTCCCGGTCCCGACGGTGCCCACGGCGTGGCGCAGCACGAACTCGCGTGCCAGGCGTGCGGCGGGCTCACGGGCCTCGAAGGTGATGCCGTGCCGCGTGCGCGGCAGGATCACCAGACGGGCGTCAGGGATCTCCGCTGCCAGGCGTTCGGCGACCTCGGCGCGGATGATCGGGTCGTCCGCGCCGTGCAGCACGAGGGTGGGAGCCGTGATCTCGTGCAGGCGGGTGGTGCAGTCGTGGTTCTGGAACGCCGTCAGGCGGCGGGCGGCGGCGTCCGCGGGACGACCGCGCAGGGCGCGCTCGGTGTCGGCGACGAGTTGCGGGTCGTTCGCCCGCCCCTCGGGGGTGAGGACCAGGTCCAGTATGAACTGCGCCCGTGCCTCCGGCCCCATCGCGGCGATGCGCGCACCGAGGTTCTCGGCCATGGCCCCGCTCGGGGTGGTGCCCGACAGGATGAGAGACGCGACCCGCCGCGGGTAGCGGATCGCCAGCTCCATGGCGATCGTCCCGCCGTACGACACTCCCATGACGTGCGCGCGCTCCAGCCCCAGCGCGGTGAGGAAGTCCACGCAGTCGGCGGCTTGGCGGGCCATGTCGTACGGCTCGGGTCCGTTGGACGTGTCGCCGGTGTCACGCTGGTCGAAGCCGATCGCCCGGATGCCAGAGCCCAGCAGGGGGCGGAAGGTGTCGAACTGCCCCTTGTGACTCTCTCCGCCGTGCAGCAGAACCAGCGGCTCACCCCGGCCGGACTCGACGTAGGCAATCTCGATGCTGCCGGCCTTGACGCGCTTGAACGCCTCGGAACTCATGCGGTCACCTCCACGGGCGTGCGTCCTCGCCACGGCGGGGACGGATCGGCACAGCACGACGGGCTCGCCGCCACCGACGCGAAGCGCGGTGGGGACACGTCGATCATCGGGTCACTCACTCTCCGCGCCTCGAAGCCGAGCACAGAAGGGGAACCGGGTGCTGCCCGGCCGCTGCTTCACCTCTGCCCCGACCGCCGCTCCACAAACGGACCGGCGGCTCGCCGGCCGGTGCAGCCGCATCCCAGCGGGCAATGCCTGCAAGCACGTTGGGAACACGACGCAGCAGGGCGCCGAACGGCCGCGCCGCAAGTGGGCCGCCGGCGAACGGGTCGAGCCGGCGTACCTCCTGGCGGCGGGCGGTACTCATACCCTGGGCGGGATCAACGCTGAGTACGACCACCCATGTGGCTGCGCCCGTTACCCGACGGCAGGTCCGTCAACGGCCAGGGGGAGCCGTACCTGCCCCGGCCGGCCGCACCCGCGCAACTGCGCGGACGGTGATCGCGCAGAGCTCGCCGGCGGCCCGGCCGGTGGTCATGCGCCGTGTGGGCCCCGGTAGGGCAGCGTCTGGCGGTAGACGACGTTGGTGTTCGTGCTGCCGAAGGCCGCCAGCTCGTTCACGATCTCCTCAAGTCGCCCCATGGACGGGGCCGCGACCTTCAGCACGTAGCAGTCGTCGCCGGTCGTACGCAGGCATTCCAGGATCTCGAACCGCTCCGTGAGCAACCGGTGGAGCGGGTCGTGCCTACTGCCCGGGTACTTGAGCCGGACGATGGCGAGCACCGCGTACCCCACCTTCTCGAGGTCGACCTCCGCGCGATAGCCGGTGATCACCCCGGCCGACTCCAGCCGCTTGACCCGCTCGGTCGTCGCCGAGGCGCTGAGGCTGACCCGTTTCGCGAGCACGGTGAGCGGAAGGCGACCGTCCTTCTGGAGCTCGGCGAGGATCACCCAGTCGGTCGCATCGAGAGTCTCGGCCATTCGGCCAGGATAGCGGCAGATCCACGGCCGATACGCCCTGACACCGGGAATGATCACTTCCCGGCGGTGAAGCCGCTGGATAGCCTTGAAGCATGCGTTTGGGCGTGAACATACCGAATTTCGGCCCCGGGACCGATCCCGGAATCCTCCGCGGCTGGGCCCGCACGGCCGAAGGGCTCGGCTACGACCTGTTGATGGTCTCCGACCACCTTGCCGTCACACCGGACGTCGCCACGCAGTACCCGGCGCCGTTCTACGAACCCTTCACCACGCTGTCCTGGTTCGCCGGGATGACCGACAAGGTCCGGCTGGGCACCACGGTGCTGATCGTGCCGTACCGGCATCCCCTGCTGGTCGCCCGGATGGCCGCGAACCTCAACGACCTCAGCGGGGGCAGGTTCGTCCTCGGCGTCGGAGTCGGCTGGGCCCGCCAGGAGTTCGAGGCGCTGGGCGTCCGGTTCGACCGGCGCGGGAGACTCACCGACGAACACCTCGACACCATCCGCGCCGCGTGGCAGGACGACACCGACTACAAGGGTGGTCGGATCCCGATCTGGGTCGGTGGGAACAGTGACGCGGGACGGCGCCGGGCGGTTCGCCTCGGCGACGCCTGGCATCCACTGCGGCTCACGATGGACGGGCTGCGCGACGGACTCGACCGGGTGAAGGCGATTGCGGACGAGCAGCACCGACCCGTCCCCGCGTTCGTGCCGCGCATCGCCCTGCGGCTCACGCCCGAACCGGTCACAGCGGCAGGACGTCTCGCCGGCGAGGGCAGCGCGGAGCAGGTCCTGGCCGATCTCGACGAGCTCCGCCTGCTGGGAGCCGAGACCGTCGTGCTGGACCCGTTCTCCGGAGACCCCGAAGAGACCCGCCGTCCCGAGATCGCGTGGCAGGCCCTCGCGACCGTTACCGCCCACCGGGCATCGAGAATGGAGCAACCGTGACCGAAGAGGACGAGACCTTCCTCCGCCGCGCGATCGAACTGGCCGCCAGGTCGCGGGCGAGCGGGGACGCGCCGTTCGGCTCGCTGCTGGTCGGCCCGGGCGGGATCGTGCTGGCCGAGGACCACAACACCGTGCTCTCCGACTCCGACATCACCGCCCACCCCGAGCTCAAGCTCGCCAGGTGGGCGGCTCGCGAGCTGGAACCCGCCATGGCGGCCGCGACCACGATGTACACGAGCTGCCGGCCCTGCGGAATGTGCGCGGGCGCCATCGACCGCTCCGGCCTCGGGCGGGTCGTGTTCGCCCTGTCCAACGAACAACTCGCCGCGCTCAAACCGCCCGTCACCGGACCGGGGGTGCAGTCGGCCGGGCCCGCGCTGTACGAGGAGGCCCGGGTGCCCGTCGAGGGCTACTACACCTGACGGGGCCCTCGGGCCCCGGGGCATTGCGGTGGCCCTGCTGCCGGCCGCGTTCGTCCCCCGTTTCGCTAGGGTGCATGCGACCGGGGTGGAGCGGGGGAGGCGTGGTGCTGGCGTACGACGAGCTGACGGAGGCCGAGCGGCTGGTCTGGGACGCGTTCCCGACCGGGAGGGCGGTGCACCTCGGGCCGCCCGACCCCGCGGACGACAGCGCCTGGGGCCCGGAGCGCACGGTGCGCGCCGAGCTGCTGTCCGGGCTGCTGCTGGGCGGGCGGAGCCCGGTGCCCGGGGCGGTCGCGGCCCTGCGGCTGACCGGGGCGCACATCTCCGGCCGGCTGGACCTCGCAGGGGCCAGAGTGGAGCACGAACTGGCCCTCACCGGGTGCCGGTTCGAGGAGCCGGTGAGACTGCGCGGCGCGGCGATGCGTTCGACCGCGCTGCTCTCGTGCCGAATACCCGGACTGGACGGGTGGCTGCTGAACCTGGACGGCAACCTGTTCTTCGAGAACTCCGTGATCGATGGCCGTCTCACCCTCACGCGGGCCCATGTCACCGGTGAACTGCGGCTCAGCGGCGTCCGGCTGACGGCCACCGAGCTGCTGGACGCGGCCGCCGAGCCCGAGCCGGCCTGGGCAGTGTGGGCCGGCGGGATGGTGCTGGACGGGGGCTGCTTCGCCCGTAAGGGATTCACCTCCCGGGGCGGATTGCGGCTGGTCGGCGCCCAGTTCAACGGAGGCTTGTTCATGGAGGGCGCCCGGATCGACAACCCGGGCGGCGACGCGCTCAGCGGGGACGACCTCAGCGCCTCCTCCATGGCGCTGTCCGAGGGATTCACCGCCAACGGAGCGGTCCGGCTGCCCGGCGCCACTGTTCGAAGCCTGCTCACGTTGGCCGGAGCCGTCCTGACCGGCACCCCGGTCTCCCTGGGCGCGAGCCGACTGCAGGCCGGAGAGCTGCGGTTCACGCCCGCCGTCGCCCCGCCGGGCGGTGTCGACCTGCGGGACGCAACGCTGTCCGCCCTGTGCGACAGCGAACTCAGCTGGCCGCCCGACACCCGTATGGACGGCCTGACCTATGCATCGCTGCAGAGCACCGCACCCGCGTCCCGGGCGCGGCGGCTCGACTGGCTGGCCGAGCTGCCCGGGTACTCACCGCAGCCGTACGAGCAACTGGCCGCCTGGTACCGGAAGTCCGGTGAGGACGACGCGGCGCGCCGGGTGCTGCTGGCCAAGCAACGCCGTCGGCGGCAGACCCTGCACCCGCTCGGGCGGCTCTGGGGCCGGGTGCTCGACGCGACCGTCGGCTACGGCTACCGCCCGTGGCAGGCGGGCATCTGGCTGCTCGCCCTGACCGCGCTGGGTACCGTCGTCTTCAGCGCCGGGCGCCCCGTGCCCGCGCAGGCCGAGCAGGGCGCCCCGTTCAGCGCGGTGATCTACACGCTCGACCTGCTGCTGCCGATCGGCGGCTTCGGCCAGCGCACCGCCTGGTACTGGACGGGGCCACAACAGTGGTTCGGCTACGGCCTGATCGCGGCGGGCTGGCTGCTCACCACCGCCTTGCTGGCCGGCGTCAGCAGAGCGCTCAATCGCCAGTGAGGACTCGCCGCGCCGTGGAGCCGTGGAGCCGTGGTGCCGGGGAACCGGGGAGTCGGGGAGTCGGGGAACCGGTGATCGTCAGAGCGTGATGCCCTTGATCCGCGGGAACGGCTTCTTGGATTCCCAGTTCTCGAAGAAGCCGAGGAGCAGGCTCCACTCGGGATTGACGGCCATCCAGTTTGCCAAGGGAATGAGCCCGGCAGGAGTCTGCACCTTGGTGGCCTTCACCTCCGCGGCGAACGCACTGACCTCCCCCGGGCCTGCTCGCTGGGCCAGCTTGAAGATTCCGAGAGCGACGCTGCCCGACAGGTACGGCCCGATACGGGCCCGCTCGGTCTGCAGGAATCGCCGGGCAGCAATGATCTGCTCGTGCGTCGGCGGGTCGGAGATGGTGGTGAGCCCGGCAAAGCCTGGTTGGGGGAGCAGCTGCCCGGTTGTCCCCTGAACGGTGGGATCGAAGCTGAGTTTCCGCTTCTTGAAATCCTTCAGGATGTTCGGGGTGGCGTCGGCGCTGGCCTGGATCCGGGAGTGCAGGAGCACGGAGTCGCTGTTGTCCTTCACCCCGCCCGTGACCGCGGATTCGATCTGCTGAGACGTGCGGCCCTTCACATAGTCCCGAGGATCCACCGTGACGCCCTCCTGGGAGAGCAGGCCGACCTCGGTGATGGCCAGCGTTCGCAGGCCGGTGGCTGCAAGTACCTGATTCACGGAGGCGAGGGCCGCCGTCGTCCGGTTGCCGTCAGACGTCCAGAAGTGGCTTCTGAAGCCGGGCGTCCGGAACCGGCCGGTGCCGTGGGCGATGACATCATCGATATAGCCCCGGTTGCTCGCCGGGATGGATTCCCAGGTCTTCTTCTGTTCTGCCTCGCTGCGGCCCTTGATGAGGGCATCACGGATGGCCCACTCCGTCTGGAGGATCTTCTCGGCGCGCTCGGCGGTCGTGCCCTGCAGGAAGATGTGCTCGTCCGTCGCATCGTTCCAGTCGTAGGCATGGTTGCCCAACCAGTGCCCGGCCGCGGCCATGTCGAAGACGATGCGCCAGTTCTCGCCCTGGACGACTCTCTTGCCGACCACGTAGAACGTCGCCCGCGCCCCGGCGTCCTTGAGGGCATCCAGAATGCGCCGGGTGTTGCCGGCTGTGTCGGGGCCGTCGTCGTAGGTCAGCTGCACCAGGGAGACCAGCGCCGGCGAGGTCGTCAGGCTCGGCAGGAGCGGGCGTGGGCGGCGATCGGGCGTCGTCTCGACGTCGGTCGTCACGCGGGAGTACGCCTCCTGCATACCACCCCAGCCGAAGGCGGCCGAAGCCGTGTGGGCCTCGACCTCGGCCGCGTCGTCGGGGCCGGAGCGGTAGAGCTTGTCCGTGCCGGCCCGGTGGTACTGGACGACGTGCGCGAGTTCGTGGGCGATCAGATGCTGGCCGCGGCTTGTGTGCGGTTGATAGCGCCCCGGTGCGAAAGTGATGTCGGCTCCGCTGGTGAAGGCGGCGGCTCCCTGCCGCTCGGCGGACCTCCCGGCCGCCGGGTCGGTGTGGACGCGCACCTGGCTGAAGTCATGTCCGAAGCCGGCCTCCAGAACGGTTCGGATGCCGCTGTCCAGCGGGCGGCCCGGCGTGCGGGATTCCGGCTCGGGCGTCCGGGTCGGGCTTGCGACGGCGGTGCTCTCGGCCGCCGCCTTCTGCCCGTTGCGCCGCTCAGGAGCCTGGAATTCGGCCATGGCATGCTCTCCCGTGCTGTGCGACGAAGGATCCCTGATGAGAGTAGCGCGAGTTCATTGACAGTGCGTCAGAATGACCTGTGTCTCCAAAGGCGCCGCTGATACTTCTGATACTGACCATAGCTGATGATGCGTCAGGGAGAGATGGTCTCGGCCCTGCGGATGGGAGGGTCAGGAATTCCTGATACTCCCGGTCAATGCGCTGGCCCGGCGCATCGCCGCGTTGCGGCCGGGGGTGGCTGCTGCGGACGCGATGCAGGCCGGCCGCCTTCGTGGACTGGGCGCCCGGCCCCACCGAGTTCTCCGCTGTCCACGGGGGCGTGTTCGACCGCATAATGCAGCGGTGGAGAGCAATCAGGTGGTTCTCGGCTCGGCGCGGCCCATTGAGGAGCGGATCGGGCAGCTCGTCGAGGTGTGGATTCGCGATGGTCGTGGCCGCGATCATCTGGTGACCGGCAAGGCGTTCTACGCGGTGTACTGCTGGCACCTCAGGCACCGGACGGACCGTGAGATCGCGCGGGCGGAGTTCGTCGCCGCCTCGTACGACGCCATCGGTGGCAGCGCCGGCTGGGGGGCCATGCTGCGTGAGCGCGCGGCCTGCGAGAGCTGCGGGGACAGGTATCGGCTGGAGAACATCGGGTTGTGCACGGGTTGCATGCGGTACACCTGCTACACCTGCGGCGCCCACGGCTCCTGCCTCGGTGAGATTGTCTGAGCCGTACTGTCCCGGTCCCGGTGCAGGGAAGTCGGGCCCCGGGGCCGCTCGGCGGCGGCCCCTGGGCCCGGACTCGTGCGGTGCCACCGAGCACCTCGGACACACCCGCCGGGCCTCGGAGGCGGCGCGGTTCCGCGCTGCTGCTCCGCTCGGGGCGGGTCAGGTGTTCCGGCGCGCAGTCAGGGAGTTCAGCAGGGCGGCGCCCCGCTCGGCGTCGTCAACACTGACGGCGAACTCGGCGCCCTTGCGGGAGCGGACCACCAGGCACTCGCCGCGGCGGAGCATCACGGTCGTGCCCCGGCCGCTCAGTCGGTAGCCCCAGCCGCCCACCTGGGCGGGAGCGCGGTCCTCGGCGCGTGCGGAGTCGACGTCGTCGAGCGGCCAGTGCCGTACCGGCCAGCCGAGCGGGCCGAAGGCGACGTCCAGACCGTCCGCAGTCACGCGCGTCTGCACCGACGAGCAGCCGAGTACGACCACCGAGGTGACCGCGAAGGGGGCGGCCAGGGCCCACGGCGCGCCGATCAGGCCGCCGGCCGAGGCGAGAGCGGCTGCTGCTGCGGCCAGGCCAAGTACCGCGGAGAGCAGGCTGAGCCACGGGTTGGCGGTGCGGGACAGCCAGACCATCCGCTCACCGGCGGGGACGTCGATCGTGGGCCCGTCGGCCGGTGTTCGGGGTGACGGTCGGGCGCCGCCCCGGCGGCCGGCGAGGTGGCCGAGCAGGCCTGCGGCTGTCGCGGCCCCCAGGACGAGCACGACGGCGGCGTCGACCGGGGCGGCGTCGCGCCAACTGGGCCGGTCCAGGTTCGCGTGCACGATCGAGGCCTGGGCGCCCGTCAGGAGGGTGCCGCCGAAGGCCAGCGCCGCGCCGGCCCAGGCCCTTGCCGGGGTGGCGCCCCGCCGGTGGACGACGAGGGCGGCCAGGAGCAGGAGCACCCAGATCAGCCCGGGGAACAGTGCCGCCGCCCAGAGCGGCATCGAGCCGTCCGGCACCTCGCCCCCCCAGTGCGTGGCCAGCGGTTGCGGCAGTCGGCCGCGGGCGGCCCACGGCAGTGCCAGGAGCAGTATCAGGACACCCGCGGACCAGACCGCTGCCCCCCACGCGCCGCCCTTGATCCGATGCACCCGGTCGTTCACGATATCCCCCTGATCATCTCGATGAGATCGGCCCTGCTGTAGCCGGCGCGCGCCGCGTCGGAGATCAGTTGGCGCGCCCGGTCCAGCAGTTCGGACCGGTGGTCCGCGCCCGTCGCGACGGTGATCCCGCGGCCTCGGCGGAACTCCAGTACCCCCTCGTCGCGCAGCGTACGAAGCCCGCGCAGGACGGTGTTGGTGTTGACGCCGAGTGCACGGGACAGGTCCCGTGCGGGCGGCAGTCTGTCGCCCGGTCCGCACTCGCCCTCGGCGATCGCGCGCCGGATCGCACCGGCCACCTGCTCGTGCAGGGGGCGGGTGTCTCCGATGTCCAGCCTCAGCAGCATAGTGCTAATGAAGATAGCACCATGGGATCTCTCGGGTCGCGTGGCCGCCCACGGTGGCCGCGTCGGGTGGGGTCCGGTCAGCGCCGGCAGGTGTAGGTGAAGGAGGCCGCGGCGGTGTGCGGCTGGGGGGCGCGGATCTCGGTGGTGGCCGTGGCCTGCATGGTGCCCGGACCGTCGAAGGTCCAGCGCAGTACCAGGTCCACCCGGCGCTGCCCGGCCCGCACGGGCTGTACGAGTTCGCCGGAGGCGGTGCCGTCGCTGCGCAGCCACCGGTAGCGCAGGTCGCCCGCGTTGCCGTTGGTGGTGACGGCCGCCGTGAGTACGGCCGTCCCGCCGCAGGAGGGGCCGGAGGCCGGGTCGGCCGACACGGTGACGCCGGTGACTTCGAGCGGCCGCTCGGAGTGGCAGCGGGTGAGGAAGGCCAGCAGGGTCAGCAGCACGGCCGCCGGCACCAGCCAGCGGGCCGTGCGGCGCAGGCGCTTGCGCGGCCCGGGCCGCGCGGGCGTGCCGCGCCAGGCCGCAGCCGCCTGCGGCGGCACCCCGGGGCCGAAGCGGCGCACCTCCCGTTCCCCGCCGGGCGCCGGGTCCGAAGGCGGACTCGGCGGTGCAGCGTCCCACGGGCGGTCGGCGGGCCCGCGCCGGGGGGGTCCGGGCGCGGCGCGCGGGGTCTCGGCCGGCCGGGTAGTGGCCGGCCCGGTCGTCGCGGGGCCGTCGGAGGACCACGCCGCAGGGTCGAGGAAGGTCGCGCTCATGGCGTCGTCGTCGGGCGGCACCGGTCTGCCGGGCGACGCGGACCAGCCGGGCGGGACGTGGGCGAGGGGGGCGAGGCCGGCTGGGACGTGGCCTGGCGGGACGGTCCGTGCGCCGTCGTCGCTGATCCTGACGGTCTCGTCGTCGGAGCCGGGCGCGGGCTCCGGCCCGGGTGTGGGCAGGGGCGTGGGCATGGGCATCAGGTCTCCCCGAGGTGTGGCGGACGGCGGGCTCAGCCCGGTGCGTAGCAGTCGGGTCCGTACAGCTCCCGGTAGGTGGTCTCCGGGCTGCCGGCCACCGGGCTGGTGGCGATCTGGAGGCCCCACCGGTACTGCTCGCCGTACTCGCCGAAGATCTGGTGCCTGGTCAGATCGGTACGACCGGTGCCGAGCGTGACGGTCTCCTGGTACACGGTCTCGTCGGGGGTGCCGCGGCCGGCGTTGTGCTTCCAGGTCAGGGTGAGCCTGGCACCTGGCGAGCCGGAGGTGACGACGGTGATGTCGGCCTCCATGCCGGTGCGGCCGTAGCAGCGCACCGCCTGGAGGTTCAACGACTTCACCTGCGCGGGCGGCGGTGTGGTGGTTGCCGGTGCGGTGGTGGGTGGCTTGGTGACCGGGGGCGGCGGCGGTGGGACGGACCGCGTGGAGGTGGGCGATGTGGTGAGCCGCGGCGGGGTGGTGGGCGGCGTGGTGGTCCGGGGCGGAGAAGTCGTCGTCCGGCCGGGGGAACTCGGTGTCCGGGGCTGCGAACCGCTCGGCGAGGGCGAGGGCGAGGGCGAGGGCGAGGGCGAGAGCGACGGAGACGGCGAAGGCGAGCGCGAGGGGCCGGGCGAGGTGGGCGGCCGTACGGACGTGGAGCGCGAGGAGGAGGACGTGGGCACGGCGCCACCCGTGGGTCCGTCCACGGGCCCGAGGGTGGTCGTCGCGCTCGGCACGGAGTCACCCAGTACCGTCCGGCCGGGTCCGTCCCCGGCACCCGCGAGCGCGACCCAGGCCAGCGAGGCCACCGCGAGCAGACTCGCCGTCACCCCCACGACCACCTGGGCCCGCCGGGACAACCGTCGGCGGGCCGTCGTCCGCCGGGACAACCGCCGACGCGCGGCCGGTCTTCGGACGGGGTGGACGACCGAGGCGTCGGCGCCCGGGCTGCCCCGGGCCAGCTCGGTGTGCGCCAGCGCGGTCGCCCCCTGGTCCGACGGGGCGGCCGCGCCGCGCCGCAGCAGCAGCGCGAGCAGCGCCACCAGGGCGGCCAGATCACCGCGCCCGCGCTCCTCCCACTGCTCGCCGTAGCCGGCGACCGCGGTCTCCTCCAGCATCGCGAGGAACTGCGCTGCGCCGGGCGGACGGTGCGCCGGGTCCTTGGCGAGGCCGGCCAGGATCAGCGCCCGGACGGGCTGCGGAGCGAGTTCGTCCGGGACGCGGTCCCGGGTGTGCTGGACGGCGAGCTCGTGCTGCGAGCGGGCGGTGAAGGGACGCTCGCCCGTGACGCATTCGAAGAAGGTGACGGCTGCGGCGTAGACGTCCCCGGCCGGTGAGGCCGGCGCCCCGGCCCACATCTCGGGTGCGAGGTAGGCCGGGGTGCCGGAGACGTCACCGTCGTCGCCGGCCGGCACGGCGATGCCGAAGTCGACGAGCTTGGAGATGCCCTCCGAGCTGATGAGCACATTGGCCGGCTTGTAGTCGCGGTGGACGACGCCGAGCGCGTGCGCGGCGGCGAGGCCGAGCAGTGAGCCCTTGAGGACGACCAGGGCCGCCTCGGGCGTGGTCGCCCCCTCGGCGTGCAGCAGGGCGCGCAGGGGGATGCCGTCTACCAGCTCCATGACGATGGCCGAGTCCTGGCCGCATTCCAGGTACTCGTAGAGCCGGGTGATGTGCGGGCAGTCCACCAGGGCGAGGACCTCGGCCTCCTGACGCAGGGCGAAGCCCGCCACCGAGGGGAGCAGGTACTTGATCGCGACGGGCGTGTCCGTGGCGTCGTGCCGGGCCTGGACAACCCGCCCGCTGGCGCCGGAACCGAGTTCGCGCCGGTAGGTGTAGCCGGGGGCCTGCCAGGGTTCGGGGCCGGGCCGGGCGTCCGCCCGGTGGTCGTCGTGATGGTGGCGGTCATGGTGGTCGTTGCCGGGCTGATGGCTGTCGTGCCTGTGGATCCGGTCGTTCGGGTGGCCGTCGTGTTGCTCCCGCGCGTGCTCGTCCCGCGCCATCCTGCTCCCCCTCGTGAGGCGTTGCGCTCGGCCGCTGCGGCCGGCTCCTCGGTGGAGCGGACCGATGCGTTCGACGACATGACGCACCGACAGGTTCCGGTGCGGGAAGGGGACATGTGGCCAGGTCGGACGGGTCGTACACGGCCCTCGGGGATCCCGCAGGCCAGGGGTGTTCCCCGGTCGGGACGCCAGTTGGGACGTAGCGGCGCGCGAGAGGGTCGTGCACCGGCGCTGTCCGCCCTCCGCACTCCTGCGCACCACCGTGTCCGCACCGGAACGAGCCCCCCGGCGGAACTCCCCGGCGTGGTCTCGGGCTCGGCCGGCGGGCCCGCGACGGGATCAGGCGCAGCGGTGGGTGGACCATGCAGCGGTGGTGCACGGCTGCCGTCGGGGCCGAACGGCGAGCATCCGGCACTCCGGGGGTTCGGCTGAACCCCCGGAGTGCCGGTGCCTGCGCCTGCGCCGGTGTCTCACGTGACCGCACGGTGACGTGGACCCGCGCATCTCCATCGATCCCACGCCCGGTCCGATGCCCCGCCAGCCGATGCTCACGTACCCGGCCCGGCCGGCGGCGGATACCGGCCCCGCCGCCGCGCCACCCGCGCACGCACTGCTAG
Source organism: Kitasatospora sp. NPDC050543 (assembly GCF_044457565.1). NCBI lineage: Bacteria > Bacillati > Actinomycetota > Actinomycetes > Kitasatosporales > Streptomycetaceae > Kitasatospora > Kitasatospora sp. NPDC050543. The sequence goes on from NZ_JBITGZ010000004.1 coordinate 323,631, forward strand.
TTGGTCGGCCGTTACGGAGGTCAGTTCGCGTCGCCGGGGGCCTGTGCCGCACCGAGGCGGGTACGGCGGCGCGCGGTCATCGCCCAGGCGGCCGGTACGGTCGCGGCGAGCAGCGCGCCGGCCGCCCCCAGTGCGTGCTGCGCGCTGAGGCCCGCGGCCTGCCCGGAGCCGTCACCGTTGAGGTAGAGGCCGCCGACGATGGCGACGCCGAGCGTGCCGCCGAGTTGCTGGACCGCGTTGAGCAGCCCCGCCGCCGAGCCGGTCTCCTGCGGGTGGATGCGGCGCAGCGCGTCGGTGAAGAACGGTGGAGTGAACAGGCCCACGCCGAGGCCGGCCAGAGCGAGGGCGAACGGCAGGCCGAGCGGGTAGTGGCCGACGGGCGCGGTCCGGTAGGCGAGGGCTGCGGCGGCAAGGCCGGCGGCGAGGGTGGCGATGCCGCTGTACAGGACGCGGGTGCCGTAGCGGGGGACGAGGTGGGTGCCGGCGGCCCAGGAGGCGACGGCAAGGCCGGCGGACCACGGCAGCAGGGTGAGTCCGGCGGCGAGCGGGCCGGTGTGCAGGCCCAGTTCCAGGTGCAGCACCACGGTGATCATGACGCCGTTCATGACGGCGAAGAACAGGGTGGAGGTGGCCAGCGCGGCGGGGAAGGTGCGGCCGCGCAGTAGGGACGGCTCGACCAGCGGGGTGCGGCCGGCGGCGGCCGCGCGGCGCTGGTGGGCGGTGAACACGATCAGGACGAGCGCGCCGAGCGCGGCGGCGGCCCATGCGGTGGCACTCGGCGCGCCGGTGCCGGCGGCGAGCGGGCACACCAGCAGCGCGGTGCCGGCCATGGCCAGGGCGGTCCCGGTCGGGTCGAGGTGGGGGCGTACGGGGGCGCGGTCCTCGCCCAGGCGCGGGGCGATGGCCAGGACGACGGCCGCGAGTGGCAGGTTGACCAGGAACACCGCGCGCCAGGAGGTGCCGAACAGGTCGGCGTGGGTGAGCGCGCCGCCCAGGACGGGGCCGAGGACGGCGGACAGTCCCATGACCGGGCCGATGGTGCCCAGTGCCTTGGGGAGCTCGTCGCCGTCGAACATGGCGCGGATCAGGCCGAACGTCTGGGGGATGATCAGGGCGGCGGCGGCGCCCTGCGCGGCGCGCAGGCCGATGAGGGCGGCGGCGGTGGGCGCGAGCGCGCAGGCCAGCGAGGCGAGGGCGAACGCGGTGACACCGACCCGGAAGACGCGGCGGCGGCCGGCGATGTCGCCGAGGCGGGCGGCGGTGAGCAGACCGAGGGCGAAGGTGAGGGTGTAGGCGGCGCTGTACCAGGGGATCCCGGTGGCGGGCCCGCCGAGGTCGGCGTGGATGACGGGGCCGGCGACCTGGACGATGGTGGCGTCGAGGAGGTTCATGGCCTCGGCGGTGAGCAGCGCGATCAGGGCGGTCCACCGCCAGCGGTACGCGGCGGTGGCCGGCCGGTGGGGCGTGGCCGAGGTGTCGTGGGTGGTGTGGCTCGCGGTGCGGGGGGCGGCGCCCGCTGTGGCGGCGCCGCCGGGCGCGGTGGAGTGCTCGGTCATGGGGTCCCCCGTGGGTGTGGTGTGTCGACCTGCGGCCTGCCGGGCCGTCGTTCGGCCTTTCCGCCTGACCACCACCCTGGCCCCGCCCTGCCGTCTGGTTCCACTCATGTCCGCCAGATCGACGATTTCATCCATCCTGGTCGGCTACCTTGAGGGATGAGCTCGAACTGGACGACCTGGACCGTGGCTTGATCCACGCCCTCCATGTGGAGGCGCGCGCCCCTTTCACCCTCATCGCCGACATCCTCGGCTCCTCGACCCAGACGGTGGTCCGCCGTTACCGCCGCCTGCACGCGGAGGGCGGCCTGCGCGTGGTCGCCCTGCCGACCCCGCGCAGCGCCCGCGCGCACCAGTGGTTCGTCCGCCTGACCGCCGCCACCCGCACCGCCCACGACATCGCGCTCGCGCTGGCCCGCCGCCCTGACACCTCGTGGGTCCGGCTGACCTCCGGCGGCACCGAGATCGTCACGATCATCCACGCTGCGCCGAGCGGCCCGGACGCCCACTCCCTCCTGCTGCGCGACATCCCGCGCACTGCCGGCATCACCGCGGTCTCCGCGCACTACCTGCTGCACACCTACCTGGGCGGGCCCACCGCATGGCGCGGCCGGGTCGGCACGCTCACCCCCGAACAGGAGGCCCGGCTGCGCGCCCACGACATCCCGGCCGGCGGCGAGGGCGGAGCCAAGGGTGGAGTCGAGCGTGATGACCCGTACACGCTCACCGATGCCGACCTGCGCCTGCTGGCCGTGCTGCGCGAGGACGCTCGCGCCAGCTACGCGGACCTGGCCGCCGCGACCGGCTCGACGCCTTCCTCGGTCACCCGCCGCCTGACCGAGCTGCGTACGCGCTGCGCGCTGTTCTTCGACGTCGACCTCGAACCGGCCCTCCTCGGCGCCACCGTGTCCGCGCTGCTGTGGATGCAGGTCGCCCCCAGCCACCTCGACGAGGTCGCCACCGCGCTGGCCGCCCACGACGAACTCGCCGTCGTCGCCGCCACCACCGGCCCCACCAACCTGGTCGCCCACGCCCTGTGCCGCGACGCGGAGGCCCTGCACCACTACCTGACCCGACGCGTCGCCCTGGACGCCATCACCCGCATCGAGACCGCGCCGGTCCTGCGCACCTACAAGGCCGCCGCCACCTTGCGTGGCTGACGACCCGCCGCCGGCGTCACCACCGCGGGGGACGGCTCGGTCACAGCCATCCTGGCCAGCCGGGTCATCACCGCACAGGCAGGACAGTGACCACCCAGGAGAAGGAGCCCCCGTCCCCGGGTGCCCCGGCGAGGCGTCGTCAGGGCCGTTGGGTCAGGAGCCGTGCGCGGCGCCGCGATCCTCGATGAAGTGCTTGAAGCGGCGCAGGTCGCCCCGCACCTGGCGATCGAGTACACCCATCTTGTCAGCGGCCTTCTCCGCGAAACCGGTGGGCTGGAAGTCCATGGTCATCCTGACGCGCGTGCGGGTCGCGTCGATCGGCTGGAGGGAGACCATGCCGGTGTGCTTCACGCTCCCGCCGCTGGTGCGCCACGCCACGCGCTCGTCCGGGACCCGTTCGACGATCTCGGTCTCGAACTCACGGGACAACCCGGCGATCTTCGTTCTCCAGTGGGCATGGCGGTCGTCCAACTGCCTGACCTCCTCCACGCCCTCCATGAACTGCGGGAAGTTCTCGAAGCTCGTCCACTGGTCGTAGACGACGCCGACCGGCACATCCACGTCGATCGACTCCTCCACCCTGCCCATCGCTACACCCACCTCCACGCCGCCAAGACGGTCGGTGCGCGAACAGCCTCCCGCGTGGGAGGATCCGCATACAGCACCACCCCTCAATCTCGGCCCTCCGGCGGGCTACGGCAAACCGGCTCGCCCGACTCGTACGCCTGAATACGCCGGAGAGTCCAGCGGGCTCCGCGACCCCGCCTCCGACATGAGCCTGCCGTCGGCCAGGCCCGCCCGTCCCGGCTGGGCGGGTGCGCAGTGCGCAGGCCGGAACCGATCTCGGCGATGCCCCTCTCCGAGCCGGGTCGCGCCGGCCGTCCGGGCCCACCTCGCCGGGGCTCGGCCTCGGGCGCCCCCGAGGACGCTCCGCTCCGGACCACGCCTGCGGCCGTCCGGTCACGCTCGGGGGCCATCCCCCGGCAGCGTTCGCACGGGGCACTCCTGCGCGCCCCCTCCGGCGGCCTGCTGTATCACCATCAGTCGACGACGAAGAGCCGGGCACCCTCCCGTGTGCTCGAACGGTGCGGCTCCATGTCGTTCCCGACCCGGTAGCTGCTGCCCGCCTTGATCGTGACGGCCTCGCCGTTCGCCAGCTCGGTGGTGAGCGTCCCTTCCAGGACCAGCACATCGCACAGTGAGCGGTTCGCCCTCCGTGCCCATCTGAGAGAATCGCCCGGCCGGCAACGACGAGGAGGCTCGCATGGGCGGGGACGAGGTGCGGTCGCGGATCCCGCAGCTGCGGCTGGATGAACTGCTGGAGGAGCTTCAGGCGCGGATCGATGCGGCCCGCGGGACGAGGGACCGGGTGCACAGCCTCCTGGAGGCGGTGCTGTCGGTCGGGCGGGAGCTGGACCTGACCCAGGCGCTGCGGCGGATCGTGGAGGCCGCCGCGATCCTGGTGGACGCCCGCTACGCGGCGCTGGGGATCATCAGTCCGGACGGGGAGAGGCTGTCGCAGTTCCTGACGGTGGGCATGTCGGACGAGGAGGTGGCCGCGATCGGGTCCTATCCGACCGGCAAGGGGCTGCTGGGTGAGCTGATCAGTCACCCGGAGGCCTTGCGGCTGGGTGATCTGTCGCAGCACCAGGCTTCCTACGGATTCCCTGCCAACCATCCGCCGATGAGGACCTTCCTCGGGGTGCCGGTCCGGGTACGGGAGAAGGTGTTCGGCAACCTCTACCTGACCGACAAGCGCGGTGGTGAGGAGTTCGACGCCGACGACGAGTCGGTGATCGCGACGCTGGCGGTGGCGGCGGGGGTGGCGATCGACAACGCACGGCTGTACGAGGAGGCGCAGCGCCAGCAGCGCTGGCTGAGCGCGAGTGCGGAGATCACCCGCAGTCTGCTGTCGGGCAGTTCGCGGTCCCAGGTGGTGGAGCTGATCGCGCAGCGGGCGCGGGAGATCACCGGCGCGGAGCTGGCGGATGTCGTCGTGCCGGAGGGCGACGGCGAGACGCTGCGGGTGGAGCTTGCGCTCGGCGGGGACTCGGGCAGGAGGACGGGCCTGGTGGTCTCGGGGGAGGGAACGCTGTCGGGGGCGGCCTGCACGGAGGGAGCCCCCGTCACCACCGTTGATCTCGCCACTGATCCGCGCCTGACGGACGATCCGCGGCGGGCCGAGCGGCTGGGTCCGGCGGTGGCGGTGCCGCTGGGGCGGAACGCGGGGCACATGGACGCGGTGCTGCTGCTGGCCCGCCGGTCGGGGGAGGCGGTGTTCACCGAGCGGGAGATCGGTCCGCTGCTGGGCTTCGCGGACCAGGCCGCGCTGGGGTTGGAGCTGGCGGGCCGGCGCCGGGACGCCGAGCAGCTGGCGATGCTGGAGGATCGCGACCGGATCGCCCGGGATCTGCACGACCTGGCCATCCAGCGGCTGTTCGCCACCGGGATGACCCTGCAGAGCGCGGCCCGGTTCATCGAGCACCCCGGGGCGTCGGACCGGGTGTTGCGTGCGGTGGGGGATCTGGACGAGACTATCAAGATCATTCGGTCGACGATCTTCGGGCTGCGGGCGCGGGAGGAGACGGTGGGGCAGGGGCTGCGGGCCCGGGTGGTCAAGGTGGTCGAGGAGGCGCAGGCGGCGCTGGGCTTCGCGCCTCGGCTGAGCATGGAGGGCCTGCTGGACACCGACGTGTCCACGGCGGTGGCGGACCACGTGGTGGCGGTCCTGGGCGAGGCCCTGAGCAATGCCGTACGGCATGCCAGGGCCGGGCGGGTCGAGGTGGTGTTGCAGGCGACGGGGACGCAGGTCGTGCTGACGGTCCAGGACGACGGCGTGGGCATCCCGAAGCAGGGCAGGCGCAGCGGTCTGCGCAACCTGGCGGAGCGCGCCGAGGGCCTGGGCGGCGCTCTGGAGCTCGCCGTCCCGCCGGGAGGTGGTGCGCGGCTGGTGTGGTCGGCTCCGCTGGGCGGCTGAGCCCGTCACCGGCCGGCGGCGAAGGGCTCAGGGCATCATGTCCGGCAGGTCTGCGCGGCCGGGAGGAGGCGTCCGGTCACCAGCTCCGGCCGGATCCGGATGGACACCTGGCCGGGGTGCCGGGACGGGGCGGGGTGGCGGAGCGGCTCCTCGGTGACGTCGGCCAGGCCGAGGACGGTGACGCTCCAGCCGCTGCCGTCCGCGGCGCTGACCTCGCCCGCCTCGAACGCCACCACGGCGCCGGACACGGCGCGGACCAGCTCGGATCCTGCGGCGGCGCGCAGCAGCACGCTGCCGTCGTCGCCGAGACGGTAGCGGGTGGGCAGGACGGCCGGCAGGGCGCCGACCGTGTAGACGACGCGGCCGACCGATGCTCTGGCCAGCAGGTGCAGGCATTGCTTCTCGTCGAGCGGAGTGTGATCGGTCGGCGGGATCTGATCGGGCTTCATGTCATTGATGTTCGACTAGGACGGGTTCCCGGGCGAGGGGCCGATGGTCCTGGGAGCCCGTCGGGTGGTCCCGGAGCGGGTCCGCCGTGTGCGCGGGCCCCGGGCGGGTTCACGGGTGGAGGCGGCCGCCCGCGCGGTGGCCGGCGCCGAGGGCCTGGGTGGCGATGACGGCCGCCTGGACGCGCCGCTCGACCCCGAGTTTGGCGAGCAGACGGGAGATGTGGTTCTTGACGGTCTTCTCCGCGAGGTAGAGCCGCTCCCCGATCTGGCGGTTGGTCAGACCCTCGCCGATCAGCGCGAGGATCTCGCGTTCCCGGTCGGTGAGTTCCGGGAACGCCGGGGCCTGCGGGTCGGCGTCGCCGCGCAGCCGCGCCATCAGCCGGGTGGTGGCGCCGGGGTCGAGCATGGACTGCCCGGAGGCGACGGTGCGGACGGCGGAGACCAGGTCGGTGCCGCTGATCTGCTTGAGGACGTACCCGGCGGCACCCGCCATGATGGAGTCCAGCAGTGCCTCCTCGTCGTCGAAGGAGGTCAGCATCAGGCAGGCGAGGCCGGGCATCCGCGAGCGCAGTTCCCGGCAGACCGTCACGCCGTCGCCGTCGGGCAGTCGCATGTCCAGCACGGCGACGTCCGGGCGCAGCGCGGGGACGCGGGCGATGGCCTGTTCGACGGTGGCGGCCTCGCCGACCACGGTGAGGTCGGGCTCGGCGTCCAGCAGGTCGTGCACGCCGCGGCGGACGACCTCGTGGTCGTCGAGGAGGAACACCTTCACGGGGGTGCTCACCCGGGCTGCCGCGCTGTCCGCCATCACGTCTCCGTACTCGTGGACCCGCCGGGTCGGCGGGTCGGATGAAACCTGTGGGGAGTCTGACGGATGAGCGGCGGCGGCCGGTAGGGCCGGACGGCCCTATTCGCGGACGGGGGAGGTGCCGCGGTGGTCGGGCGGTGCGGTGGTCCGACGGTGTGGCGTGGGGGCGAGTAGGTGCGCCGCCTGCCGGCCGAACAGCCCGACGCCGGTGCCCTGTTGATCCTCACCGACGTCACACGCGTCCATACCCGCTGCGGCGCACGACCGGCACTCCGGCCTCCGTCAGTCGTGCGGGACCACGGCGACCGGTGCCTTCGCGTGGTGGAGTACGGCGTGGGCGACCGGTCCGATCCGCATCCCCGCTCGGTGCGGGCGCCGGCGCCGTCCGACCACCACGAGGGCAGCGTCTGCGGACAGATCCACCAGGGCCGACGAGCCGGTGCCGACGCGGCAGTCCTCGATCAGGACCACCTCCGGGTACTTCTCGCGCCAGCCGGTCAACGCGTCCGCGAGCAGCTCGGCCTCGATCGCGCGGAACTGGTCCGCCTCGGCCTGCGGGGGTACCCAGCCGGCATACCCCCAGACCGGCGGCGGCGCCCAGCCGTGGACGGCGCGCAGCACCGCTCCGTGTCGGGAGGCCTGCTGAAAGGCGAAGTCGATGACGTCGTCGGAGGGGGAGCGGGTGTCGACGCCGAGGACGATCTCCCCTCCGGCGGGGCCGCCCGGGCGTTCGTTCCCGGTGTCACGGACGAGCACCGTTGGCACCTCGCAGCGGGCGGCGACCGCGAGGCCGACCGAGCCGATCAGCAGCCCTGTGAATCCCCCGTAGCCTCGCGAACCGAGAACCAGCAACTCGGCCGCGCTGGCGGCTCCGGCCAATTCGTCGGCCGGGTCGCCGGCCGGGTCGCCGGTGCCGATCACCTCGGCCAGGACCTCCAGGCCGGGGTGGGAGCGTCGGACGTCCTGCTGCGCGTCCGAGAGCATGCGTAGGGTGAGGGCGCGCACATCCGTCGGCTGGGCCGGGCCCGCGTGGATGTCGTCGAGCCAGGTCTGCGCGTGGACCAGCCGCAGGCCGAGTCCCCGGCGGACGGCTTCGCCGGCCGCCCATCGGGCGGCTGCGGTGCTCTGCGGGGAGCCGTCGATACCGGCAAGCAGGTACTTGGTCATGGGAATTGTTCTCCGGGATGTGATGGGTGAAGCCGATCGGCATGCCCCGCCAGCCTCCGCCGGCCCGGGAGGGGTGGGTAAGGGCCGGGTGGCCTCCGGACCAGGGCCGCAGGTCCCGGACTGCGCCGCCCGCCCTGGTACTGGGCGCGTGAACCGGAACGCCGGGGACCATCGGGGCGGCGGCGAGGCTGAACGGCCCCTGGCCCGGGCCGCGGCCACGGCCGGAGAGTGGCGAGGAGGGACGGCGGCCGCGCGAACCCGCGCCGCGGTCGCACAGGACGATGGAGGTCAGCCATGAACCACTCCGTAGTGGTGGGAATCGACGGATCGGCGCAGAGCGCGGCAGCCGCCCGCTGGGCCGCGGAGGAGGCCCGTCGAAGCGGCCGGGCCCTGCGGATGGTGCACGTCGTGGACGAGGAAGGCGGCGCACTCGCACGGACGGGGCAACCGGTCGACCGGCTGCCGCGGTCCGTGACCGCGATCCGCGACCGGATCGCGGCCGTGCTGCCGGAACTGGAGATCGCCTGCGAGCGGATCCCCGGAAGCCCCGCGTACGCGCTGGCCGCAGCGGGGGAGCGGGGCGGCCTGCTCGTCCTCGGCTCCCGAGGACTGGGCGGCTTCACCGGTCTGCTCGTCGGCTCCGTCGGGCTTCGTACGGCGGCCCACGCCGGCTGCCCCGTCGTCCTGGTCCGCGACGACGCCGACGGCACGGCCGGAAGCCGGGGCGAGGTCGTGGTGGGCGTGCGGGGTGACCGGCCCTGCGACGCGGTGCTGGCCTTCGCCTTCGACCAGGCGGTCCGGCGCGGCGCGGTTCTGCGGGCGGTGGAAGCCCGGACGTCTCCCGCCGGCCCGTACGCAACACAGGCTCCGCTGGACCAGCGGTCCATCAGGGAGTCGCTGGCGACCGCTCGGCTCGTGCACCTCCAGGACGCGCTGGGCCGCTGGCGGGAGAAGTTCCCCGAGGTCCGTACCCAGGCGGAGGTGGTGGGCCGTGGCGCGGCCGACGCGTTGCTGGAGGCTTCGCGCGGCGCGTCCCTGGTCGTGCTGGGACGGCGGGCACCCGGGCACCCCATGGCCACGCCCCGCCTGGGGGCGGTGGCCCATGCCGTGCTCCACCACGCGCACGGCCCGGTCGCGGTGGTACCGCACGACTGAGAGCGACCGGCGGTGGCTGTGACGGGGATATCGCCGGTCCGGTGACGGTCACCGCCCGCCGCACCGCCGCACCGCCGGACGGGACCAACCACCCTGCGAACGCGGGACCTTCGGCCCGAAGCCCTGCCCCGACCGGCAGGGCCCCCGAACGCCTCCGCGGAGGAAGGCTGTGTGCAGGGGCGCCAACGACGACCGGACGCGCCCGACCCCGGACGACGACCTGAAAGGTGGTCCACCATGCCCCGCCGCCCGCAGACCGCGAGCAACGCCGGACCCGCGAGCAACGCCGGACCCGCGAGGACTCCCCTCACCGCACCCACCAGCCGGGCCACCGCCGACCCGGCCGTGGCTGCCGCGCCCGCCGCCGTGGACCGGCTGGTCCGCGACGCGATGACCTCCCTCGGGGAGTACGCCTCGTTCACCCAGGAGCAGGTCGACCGCATCGTCCGGAAGGCGTCCCTGGCCGCGCTGGCCCGGCACACCGGACTGGCCGTGCTGGCGGTCGAGGAGACGGGACGCGGGGTGTTCGAGGACAAGGCCGTCAAGAACGTCTTCGCCTGTGAGAACGTCACCCACGTGATGGCCCGGACGAAGACGGTCGGGGTGGTGCACCGGGACGAGATCGACGGGATCGTGGAGATCGCCGAGCCGGTCGGCGTGGTCGCAGGCATCACACCGGTGACGAACCCGACCTCCACCACGATCTTCAAGTGCCTGCTCGCGCTGAAGACCCGCAACCCGATCGTCTTCGCCTTCCACCCCTCCGCGCAGCGCTGCTCCGCCGAGGCGGCCCGGACGGTGCGGGACGCCGCGGTGGCGGCCGGCGCACCCGCGCACTGCATCCAGTGGGTCGAGCAGCCGTCGATGGCGGCCACCGAAGCCCTGATGAACCATCCGGATGTCGCCACCATCCTCGCCACCGGCGGCAACGCGATGGTCAAGGCCGCCTACTCGTGCGGCAAGCCCGCCCTCGGCGTCGGCGCCGGCAATGTGCCCGCGTACATCGAGAGGAGTGCCGACCTCAAGCGGGCGGTCAACGACATCGTGCTCTCCAAGTCCTTCGACAACGGCATGATCTGCGCCTCCGAGCAGGCCGTCATCCTCGATGCGGAGATCCGTGACGCGGCGATCGCCGAGTTCCGCAGGCTGAAGGCCCACCTGGCCACGGATGAGGAGAAGGCGCTGCTGGAGCGGCATCTCTTCGGAACGGGTGACGGCACCGCGTGCGCCGGGGGGCGGCTGAACGCGGCGGTGGTGGGCCGGTCCGCCGCGCAGATCGCCGAGGCGGCCGGCTTCGAGGTGCCGGCCGGCACCTCGGTGATCCTGGTGGAGGCGGCGGGAGTGGGGCCGGCGGAGCCGCTGACCAGGGAGAAGCTCTGTCCGGTACTGGCCGTGCTGACCGCCGACTCCCGCCGGGCCGGTGTCGAACTCGCCGCCGCCATGGTGGCGTTCGACGGACTGGGGCACTCGGCCGCCGTGCACACGGAGGACGAGGCGTTCGCCGAGGAGTTCGGGCACGCGGTGAAGGCCTGCCGGATCATCTGGAACGCGCCCAGCTCCCAGGGGGGCATCGGGGACGTCTACAACGCCTTCACGCCCTCGCTCACGCTGGGCTGCGGCTCGTACGGCCACAACTCGGTGGCCGGCAACATCTCGGCGCTGAACCTCGTCAACATCAAGCGGATCGGGCGGCGCAACACCAACATGCAGTGGTTCAAGGTCCCGCCGAAGATCTACTTCGAGCGCAACTCCGTCAAGTACCTGGCCAGTATGCCGAACGCCCACCGGATCGTCGTCGTCACCGACCGGACCATGGTCGAGATCGGCCACCTTGAGCGGATCCGCGGCATCCTGGACCGGCGCCGGGAGCCGGTCGAGGTGCGGGTGGCCGACTTCGTCGAACCCGACCCGAGCATCGACACCGTGCGCAGGGGCGCCGAGCTGATGCGCGCCTTCCGGCCGGACACCATCATCGCGCTCGGCGGCGGCTCGCCGATGGACGCGGCCAAGGTGATGTGGCTGATGTACGAGCACCCGGAGGTGGACTTCGCCGACCTGAAGGAGAAGTTCTTCGACATCCGCAAGCGCGCCTTCACCTTCCCCGACCTCGGCGAGAAGGCCAGGCTGGTCTGCATCCCGACCACCTCGGGCACCGGCAGTGAGGTCACCCCGTTCGCGGTGATCACCGACACCACCACCGGCCAGAAGTACCCGCTCGCCGACTACGCGCTGACCCCGAGCGTGGCGATCTGCGACCCGGCGCTCACCACCCACCTGCCGCGCGCCGTCACCGCCGACACCGGATTCGACGCGCTGACCCACTGCATCGAGACCTATGTCTCGGTCTATGCCAACGACTTCACCGACGGTCTGGCCCTCCAGGGCATCCGGCTGATCTTCGAGAACCTGGAGCGGGCCGTGGCCGACGGGCCGGACGACCCCGTCGCCCGCGAGAGGATGCACAACGCCGGCACCATCGCCGGCATGGCCTTCGGTTCCGCCTTCCTCGGCGTCGTCCACGCCATGGCGCACACCCTGGGCGGCACCTTCCACATCGCCCACGGCCGCACCAACGCCCTGCTCCTGCCGCACGTGATCCGCTACAACGGCGGGGCGCCGGCCAAGGTCACGGGCTGGCCCAAGTACCGGAGCTACGTCGCCCCCGAGCGCTACCAGGACGTCGCCAGGATGCTCGGGCTGGCCGCCGACACCCCCGAGCAGGGCGTCGAGTCGCTGGCGTCCGCCGTCGAGGAGCTGCGCGACCGGGTGGGCATCCCCCGCTCGTTCAAGGAGGCCGGGGTCGACGAGGCCTCCTTCCTGGCGGCCCTGCCGCAGCAGGCGATGAACGCCTACGAGGACCAGTGCGCCCCGGCCAACCCCCGAATGCCGATGCTCGACGACATGCGGCAGCTGATGCGCCAGGCCTACTACGGCCACCGGAGCTGAGAACCGACGGTCCCGCACCCGGGACCTTCCCAGGCCGTGCGGGAACCGCCGGCCGAAACCACCGCGGTGCCGAGGGGCATCGAGAGGGGAACGGCGACCATGACCACCGAGCAGGCGGAGACGACCGGCCACAGTGCCTGGGCCGGATTCAAGGGCGGCCTGTGGCGCGACGCGATCGACGTCCGCGACTTCATCCAGCACAACTACACCCCGTACGAGGGCGACGGCGGCTTCCTGACCGGCCCCACCGAGCGGACTTCGGCGGTCTGGAAGAAGATCACCGACCGCTTCCCCGAGGAACGGGCCAAGGGCGTGTACGACGTCGCCCACGACATCCCCTCCACCATCACCGCGCACGCCCCCGGCTGGATCGACCGGGATCGGGAGCTGATCGTCGGCCTGCAGACCGACGCCCCGTTGAAGCGCGCCATCATGCCCAACGGCGGCTGGCGGATGGTGGCCGGAGCCCTGGAGACCTACGGCTACCCGGTCTCCGCCGAGCTGGCGAGGACCTTCACCGAGTACCGCAAGACCCACAACGCCGGAGTCTTCGACGCCTACACGTCCGAGATCCTCGCCGCTCGCAGGGCAGGCATCATCACCGGCCTGCCCGACGCCTACGGCCGCGGGCGGATCATCGGCGACTACCGCCGGGTCGCCCTCTACGGCGTCGACCGCCTGATCGCGGCCAAGCGGCAGGAGAAGGCCGAACTGCACGCGCTGCCAGGCGACCCCGCCCGTCTGGAGGAGGTCATCCGGCTGCGCGAGGAACTCGCCGAGCAGATCCGCGCCCTGTACGAGCTCAAGGAGATGGCCTCCGCGTACGGATACGACATCTCGGGCCCCGCGAGGACCGGCCGGGAGGCCGTCCAGTGGCTGTACTTCGCCTACCTGGCGGCGGTCAAGGAACAGAACGGTGCGGCCATGTCGCTCGGCCGTACCTCCACCTTCCTCGACGTCTACCTCCAGCGGGACATCACCGGAGGCCGGCTGACCGAGAGCGGAGCCCAGGAGCTGATCGACGACTTCGTCGTCAAGCTGCGGATCGTCCGCTTCCTGCGGACGCCCGAGTACGACCAGCTGTTCTCCGGCGACCCGACCTGGGTCACCGAGTCGATCGGCGGTATCGGCGAGGACGGCCGTCCGCTGGTCACCCGCACCTCGTTCCGCTACCTGCGGACCCTCTACAACCTGGGCCCGGCGCCCGAGCCCAACATGACGGTCCTCTGGTCGCCGGAGCTCCCGCGCGGCTTCAAGGAGTTCTGCGCCCAGGCGTCGATCGACACCTCCAGCATCCAGTACGAGTCGGACGAGCTGATGCGCCCGCGGTTCGGAGACGACACCGCCATCGCCTGCTGCGTGTCCGCGATGGCCGTCGGCCGGCAGATGCAGTTCTTCGGCGCCCGGGTCAACCTCGCCAAGACGCTGCTCTACGCGATCAACGGCGGCCGCGACGAGGTCTCCGGCGCCCAGGTCGGCCCGGAGACCGGCGTGATCACCTCGGAGGTCCTCGACTACGAGGAGGTGCTGGAGCGGTTCGACCGGCAGCTGGAGTGGCTGGCCGAGACCTACGTCCACGCGCTGAACGTCATCCACTACATGCACGACAAGTACGCGTACGAGCGCCTTGAGATGGCCCTGCACGACCGCGACGTCCGCCGCACCATGGCCTGCGGCATCGCCGGACTCGCCGTCGCGGCCGACTCGCTCGCCGCGATCCGCTACGCGAAGGTCACCCCGGTGCGCGACGCGACGGGCCTGGTCACCGACTACCTGGTCGAAGGGGACCACCCCGCCTACGGCAACAACGACGACCGCGCCGATTCCCTCGCGGTGCGGCTGGTCGAACAGTTCATGGCGAAGGTGCGCAAGCACCCCACCTACCGCGGCGCCGAGCACACCCAGTCCGTCCTGACCATCACCTCCAACGTCGTCTACGGGAAGAGGACCGGCAACACCCCCGACGGCCGGCGGGCCGGTGAACCCTTCTCGCCGGGCGCCAACCCGATGAACGGCCGGGACCGGCACGGCTATGTGACCAGCGCGCTGTCGGTCGCCAAGCTGCCGTACGAGCACGCCCAGGACGGCATCTCGCTGACCAACACCGTGACACCCGAGGCACTCGGCCGCACACGGCGGGAGCGGACCGCCAACCTCGCCGGGGTGCTGGACGGCTTCACGGCCGTGGGCGGCTTCCACATGAACGTCAACGTCCTCGACCGAGCCACCCTGCTCGATGCCATGGAGCACCCGGAGAACTACCCGCAGCTGACCATCCGGGTCAGTGGCTACGCCGTCAACTTCGTCCGGCTGACCCGCGAGCAGCAGCTGGACGTCGTCAACCGCACCTTCCACGGCTCGCTGTAGCCGGCCCCAGGAGGACTCCCCATGGCCGTCACGCTCGGCACCGCCATCCCGCTCGGGCCGCCCGGGACCGTCACCGGCTCGGTGCACTCCTGGGACGTGTCCACCGGCGTGGACGGCCCCGGCACCCGGTTCGTCGTGTTCCTGGCCGGCTGCCCGTTGGACTGCCTCTACTGCCACAACCCGGATACCCGCCGGATGTCCAACGGCACCCGTACGACCGCCGACGCCGTGGTCGCCGAAGCCTCGAAGTCCGCGGCCTTCATCCGTGCCGCCGGCGGCGGAGCGACCGTCACCGGCGGCGAGCCGCTGCTCCAGCCGGCCTTCACGGGAGAGCTGTTCCACCGCTTCAGGCACGAGCTCGGCCTGCACACCGCGCTGGACACCTCCGGGTTCCTCGGCGCGCGGGTGGACGGCGCCCTGCTCGCCGACGTCGACCTCGTCCTGCTCGACATCAAGTCGTGGGACCGTGACCTCTACCTGCGGCTCACGGGACAACGCCTGGAGCCCACCCTGGACTTCGCCCGCCGGCTGGCCGACCTCGGCAAGGAGGTCTGGCTCCGGTTCGTGCTCGTCCCCGGACTGACCGACGAGCCCGCGAACGTCGAGGGCGTCGCGCGGTTCGCCGCCTCGCTCGGCAACGTCGCGCGGGTGGACGTCCTGCCCTTCCACACGCTGGGGGCCGCGAAGTACCAGGCCATGGGGAGGCGGTTCCCACTCGCGGGGACCCCGTCACCCACCCCGGAGCAGCTGCACGCCGCCCGGTCGGTGTTCGCCGGCCACGGCCTCTGTGCGGTGTGATGCCGACGCGGTCGAGAAACGACAGGAACAGGCTGAATCGGCCTATTCCGCAACGGTTTCCGCACATTGGTCCACCAGTCCCCGCGCTCTCACTAGCGTCCTCTTCCATGGTCACCCCTCGCAGTCACCAGGTCGAAGACTCCTTGCACCGAGGTGCCGCCGGTACTGCGGCGATCCCGCGCCAGAGCGCCTCCGACCGGGACATGGACGAGCTGCGGGCCGCCGAGGAGCGTTTCCGGGGGCTTCTGGAGTCCGCGCCGGACGCGATGGTGATCGTGGACGACCGCGGGGTCATCAGGCTGGTCAACGCACAGACCGAGGCGCTGTTCGGATACCGCCGGGACGAACTGCTCGGCAGACCCGTGGAGACCCTGCTGCCCCAACGCTTCCGCGCCCACCACCCGCAGCACCGCGGCGGCTACACCGTCACCCGGCGCACCCGGCCGATGGGCTCCGGGCTCGACCTGTACGGGCTGCGCCGGGACGGCACCGAGTTCCCCGTCGAGATCAGTCTCAGCCCGCTGGAGACCGCCGAGGGCCTGCTGGTCTCGGCCGCCATCCGGGACGTCAGCGACCGCAAGGCAGCGGAGGCCAGGATCAGCGAGCTCGCGGCGCTGGTGGAGTCCTCGCAGGACGCGATCATCACCCACACCCTGGACGGCAGGATCACCTACTGGAACGCGGCCGCCCACCGCCTCTACGGCTACAGCCCCGAGAACGCGATCGGCCGCCACATCGCGACGCTCGCCCCGCCGGAACGCAAGGACGAGGTGACCGCCCTGCTGGAGCGGCTCGCGCGCGGCGAGCGGGTGGAGAACCACGAGTCGCTCCGGGTGGCGTCCTCCGGCCGGCTGCTCGACGTCGACGTCACCCTCTGGCCGACCCGGGACCAGTACGGGGCGATCCGCGGCGCGTCCGCGATCGTCCGCGACGTCGCCGACCGCAAGCGGGCCGAGCTGGAGCTGACCCGGCTCTACGAGCAGCAGCGGCACATCGCGCTCACCCTGCAACGCAGCCTGATGGGCTCGCCACCCGACATCCCCGGGATGCGGACCGCGAGCCGGTATCTGGCCTCGACCGAGGGGGCGGGCGTCGGCGGCGACTGGTTCGACCTGGTGCCGCTCGGCGCGGGCCGCATCGGCGTCATCGTCGGCGACGTCATGGGCCGGGGGCTGGAGGCCGCCGCGGTGATGGGACAGCTGCGCTCCTCCGCGCACGCACTGGCCAAGACGGGCATGCCGCCGCGGCAGCTGATGCAGGCACTGGACGCCGTGGTCGCCGACCTGCCGGACCAGCTGGTCACCTGCTGCTACCTGGTGATCGACCCGGACGCCGGCGAGGTGGCGATCTGCTCCGCCGGCCACCTGCCGGCCCTGCTGGTCTCGCCGGACAACACGGTACGCGAACTCCGCGCGCCGGTCAGCGTTCCGCTGGGGGTGGGTGACATCCCACACCAGCAGGCGACGCTCGCCGTCCCGCCCGGCTCCACCCTGGTCCTGTACACGGACGGTCTGGTGGAGACCCCCGAGAGTGATCTCGGTGCCCAACTGGACGCACTGGCCGATGAGCTGGAGCGATCCTTCATCCAGACACCCGACCTGGAGGTGGTCGCCGACCGGGTGCTCCGGGCGATGCTGCCCCGGACGGACCGCTACCCGGACGACGTGACGCTGCTGCTCGCCCACCTTCCCGCCCCGCCGCTGGCGACCGCCGCCGTCGAACTGCCCGCGCTCTCCTCCTCGGCGGCGGCCGGCCGCCGCTTCCTGCGGGCCGCCCTCCGCGAGTGGGACTGCTCCGCGGCCGAGGACACCGCCTGCCTGCTCAGCTCCGAGCTGGTCGCCAACGCGGTCCGGCACGCCCGGGGGCCGATCGGGCTGCGCCTGCACCGCACGGCCAGGGAGCTGACGGTGGAGGTCTCGGACACCAGCCCCTCGCTGCCGGTGCCCCGGCTCGCCGACCACGCCAGCGAGGACGGCCGGGGCCTGTCCCTGGTGGAGGGGCTCGCCCGAGGCTGGGGCGCCCGCCCGACCGTCACCGGGAAGACCGTCTGGTTCACCCTGGTGATCGACTGACCGTGTGCCCGGCCGACGTACCGTCAGCCGACGGGCACCGCGGCCACCGGGTCCCGCCGCCGCCCAGCGGGAGCCGCCGGGCTGAAGGTCCCGGCACCGTGGCCCGAACGGACCGTGGTGGGGGCCGCCCGCCCGATGCAACGCAAACACGCTCCCGCCCCGGGCCGACACATCCGCGTGGGGTGCGGCCGGGGCGGGCCCGGTGTCGGTACGGTGAGCCGGTGAACCGCCTTCTGCCGTGGCCGCGGCGACGTGACCGGGCCGGTCGTCCGGCGTCGCGGACGGACTATGCGGGGGCCCTCTACGGCTCGCTCCTCGCCGCCTCCGTGATTGCCACGGCCGGTGCGGCCGGCGACTTCCCACGGTTCCAGCTCGTGGCGCTGCTCCTCGTGACCGGCCTGGTCTTCTGGGCGGCCCACGTCTATGCGCGCCTTGCCGGGGAGCGCCTGACCGGCCAGGGCATCAGCGGGGCCGAGGTACGAGCGGTCGGGAGGCACGAGTGGCCCATCGTCGAGGCAGCCGTGCTGCCGGCCGCCGCCGTGGCAGTCAGCCCCCTTCTGGGGCTGGGGCTGAGCGGCGCCGCCTGGCTGGCGTTGGCGGTCGCGGTGGCACAGCTGGTGGCCTGGGCCTTCCTCGGGGCGCTGCATGCCGGTGCGTCCCGCTCCCAGGCGGCCGTCGAGGGCGTGGTCAACCTGTTCCTGGGGTTGGTCCTGGTGGCGGCGAAGGCTGCCATCGGGCACTGAGCCTCCTCGGGGGCCGACGCCGATCGGGTGACGACCGGACGGTCAGCGTGAGGGGCAGAACGAACGGGGTTCCCCGGCAGCCGGGTGAGGACTCCGCCGACACACCGGACTTGATCGGCGCCCAGGCAGCGTGCCGGCGGGTGCCGGTTCCGCGCTGCCAGGACGCACCTGGTCAAAGGGGCTGGAGCCGGGTGCGCAGGAGGCAGAACTCGTTGCCTTCCGGGTCGGCCAGGACGTGCCAGCTCTCCGTGCCAGTCTGGCCGATGTCCACGGGCCTGGCGCCGAGAGCGAGCAGCCGCTCCAGCTCGGCGTCCTGGTCGCGGTCGGTGGCGTTGACGTCGATGTGCAGTCGGAGCTTCCCGGTCCGCGGGGCGCTGCTGGGGCTGATGACGAGGGTGGGCTGCGGGCCGCCGAAGCCAGCGTCGGGCGGCCCGATCTCGATGCTTCCGTCGTCCTCCCGGCCGAGTTCGACGTAGCCGAGGACCTTGCTCCAGAATGCGGCGAGCCGGTCGGGGTCGGCGGCGTCGATGACCAGCTCACTGATGCGGCATGCCATGCCCGTCAGTGTACGTAGAATCCGGGGTGGGTCACAGGAACGGGGTACCCGGTCGGGTCGGCGCCGAGGCAGTGCGCGCGGCCACGCTGGGCGTCTGCTGCGGCCGGATCAGCTGAGCTGTGTGTCACCGGTGGTGCCGGGGCTGCGGAAGGAGCGGCCGGTCCAGGCCGGCTCTAGCCGGGTCCAGGAGTCCTGCCAGCCCCGGGCGGCCCTGCGAGCCAGCCGGTTCAGCCGCAGGCCGAGGGCCGAGGCGATGAGGACCGACAGGAAGCCGAGGGTGAGCAGGCCGACGTAGGCGGCGCCCGCGGCGAGGTCGGTGGAGCTTGCCGGGGCGGCGGAGAGCCGGCCGGTGTCGGTGACCCAGATGCCCACCGTGGTCCCCGGTGCGGTGTGCCGGGCGACGCCGATCGTACCGGTGTTGAGCCGGCCGGCCGGGTAGGTCCAGGACGCCTTCGCCTGATGGCCGACCCTGCCCGGGGCGGTGGAGGGAGGCGTCCGCCGGGCCGGGGTGAGTACGACCGCGTCGAGATGGTGCAGGTGAGCCGACGTCACCGCGGTCTGCCGCTGCGCGGAGGTCAGCTCGGCGAGGGCAGCGGTGGTGGCCAGTGCGGCGGCCAGTGCGAGGCCCAACGCCGCGAGCAGCAGCGCCCGGCTGCGGGCCCGGTCCAGAGGGCGGCTCAGCTGGTTCCGCTCGGCGCCGAGAGCCCGGCGCAGGTGCCGGCGCCACGGTCGGACGGCGGGGCGGGGCGTGTGCGACATGTCGGTTCTCCTCTTTCGGGATGCGGGCCGGCCGGCAGGGCTGCCGCCGCTCCTTCGCCCCCATCACCTTCTCGGCCGGGACCAGGGCGGGCCCAGGGACCGACGGGACCCTGGGGGCGGCCGGTGGTCCCTGCGGTCGTGTCAGCCGCTGCTCGCCCGGCGGACCGTCAGGCGGCACGGCGCGGGCGGACTGCCGCCCGAAGCACTCGGTGGGGCCGGGTGCGGGCGGCCCGCCGACCGGTGGATCCACCTCCGGCGGGCGCCCGCCCGGGACCACCGGGGCGCAGGAGGGAGGACCGGTGGCGACGCAGGAGGGGCCGACGGTCCCTGGGACGGCACACCACCGCGACCTGAGGATCTTCACCGTGGGCAGCGAGCACAGCGGTGCCCGACCCCGAACTTCCAGCACACGGCGAAGGAGCCCCTCATGTCCGGACACGACCGCGCAAGACCGCCGGCGAACGCGGCGGACGGCGACACGCAGCAACCGGGAAGGGAGAGCGGCACGTTCGGGCTGCCGACCGCGACCGCGCTGGTCGTCGGCAGCGTCATCGGTACGGGAGTGTTCGCGCTGCCGTCCGCGTTCGCACCGTACGGGCCGATCGCGTTGGTGGCGTTCGTGGTGGTGACCATCGGAGCCCTGGCGCTCGCGGCGGTCTTCGGGCGGTTGTCCAAGCGGGTACCGGGCAGCGGCGGACCGTACGTCTACGCCAGGCAGGCCTTCGGCGAGTTCGCCGGGTTCCTGACCGCCTGGTCGTACTGGATCACCGCCTGGGCCGGCAACGCGGCGATCGCCGTGGCCTGGGTCGGCTACGTCGAGGTGTTCGTCAACAAGGGACACCAGACCTGGGCGTCGATCGCGATCGCGCTGACGGGCCTGTGGCTGCCGGCCGCCGTCAATCTGGTCGGAGTGCGCAGCATCGGCGTCTTCCAGGTCGTCACCACCGTACTGAAGTTCCTTCCGCTGGCGTTCATGGCCACCGCCGGGCTGCTGTTCATGAAGTCCGCGAACTTCGGTGCGTTCAATGCGAGCGGTACCTCCGCGCTCGGCGCGGTGTCGGCGGCCGGCGCGATCGCGCTGTTCAGCTACATCGGCCTGGAGACCGCTTCGGTGGCGGCCGGCCGGGTGCGGGAGCCGGAGCGCAACGTGCCCCGGGCGACCATGTACGGCACGCTGGCCTGCGCCGCGATCTACCTGCTCGGCACGCTGGCCGTCCTCGGTACCGTTCCGCACGCCCAACTCGGCTCCTCGGCCGCACCGTTCACCGATGCGATGAACCACATCGCGGGCGGCCACTGGGCCGGCAACCTCGTCGCGGCGGCGGCGATCATCTCCGGCCTCGGCGCGCTCAACGGCTGGACCCTGATCTGTGCCGAAATGCCGATGGCCGCGGCCCGCGACGGGCTCTTCCCGGCCACCTTCGCCAAGGTCCGGGGCCGCGGCGAGGTTCCCGCCTTCGGCATAGTCACCGCCACCGTCCTCGCCTCCGTCCTCACCGTGGTCAGCTACACCCGCTTCACCAAGGTCTTCACCGAGATCGTGCTGCTGAGCGTCCTCACCGCCGTCATCCCGTACCTGGTCTCGGCGGCCGCCCAGCTGTACTGGCTGGTGCTGCACGGCCACGAGGAGCTCGACCGGCGCCGCCTGGCCCGGGACACCACCGTCACGGTGCTCGCGCTGGCCTTCTCCTACTGGTCCATCCAGGGCAGCGGCTACCAGACCGTCTACTACGGCCTGTTCACCATCCTGCTCGGCATCCCGGTCTACATCTGGCTCAAGCGCCCGCATGCCGAGCACGCCACCGCAGCCCTCACCGCGGCCGCCGACCCGCCCGCCGCGCCGCCCGTCCCGGCCGTCACCGCGCCGCAGCCGGGGGCGGCCAGGGGCGCCCGCTCCGTCGGCCTGTCGACCCTCCTGCGCCGCGCCCTCGCCCCGCGCCGCCAGCACTGAGAGCCAATCCCACGAGCACCGAGAACGAGGAGCACCAACGATGTCCACCCTTCGTGTCGATTCCGAGGCCGGCCGCCTGCGCCAGGTCGTCCTGCACCGCCCCGGCCTGGAACTGTCCCGGCTGACCCCGCGCAACGTCGACGGACTGCTCTTCGACGACGTCCTGTGGGCCAAGCGCGCCCGCGAGGAACACGACGCCTTCGCCCAGGTCCTGCGCGACCACGGCGTGCGTGTCCACCACTACGCCGACCTGCTCGCCCGGACCCTCGAACTCCCGCCCGCCCGCGCCTGGTTGCTCGGGCAGGTGGTCACCCCGGCCACCGTCGGCCCCGTCCTGGTCGACCCGGTCCGGGAGCTGTGCGAGGACCTGGACGCGGAGACCCTCGCGGAGTACCTGATCGGCGGAGTCCTCAAGGACGACCTGCCGTTGCGCAGCCCGCACAGCCTGGTCTGGGACACCGTCGGCCAGCAGGAGTTCGCCCTCCCCCCGCTGCCCAACCACCTGTTCCCGCGGGACAACTCCTGCTGGATCGGCAACCGGTACAGCCTCAACCCGATGGCGCGCCCGGCCCGCCGCCGCGAGACCCTGCACACCGCGGCGATCTACCGCTTCCATCCGCTGTTCGCCGAGACCGCGCCCGCGTTGCTCGACGGCACCGAAGTCACCCCGGGCCTCACCCTGGAAGGGGGTGACGTCCACGTGATCGCCGAGGGCGTCGTCCTGGTCGGGATGGGGGAACGAACCACGCCGCAGGCGGTCGAGGCCCTCGCCCAGAGCCTGTTCCTGCACGGCACCGCCCATCGGCTGATCGCCGTCCGCCTGCCCTCCAGCCGGGCGTTCATGCACCTCGACACGGTGATGACGATGATCGACCGGGCCACCTTCGCGCTCTACCCCGGCATCGCGGACTCGCTGCGCTCCTGGACGCTCACCCCGGCGCCGGAACAGCCGGCAGGCTTCGACGTCGCGCCCGACACCGACCTCGCGGCTTCGCTCGCCGAGGCCCTCGGCACCGACAAGGTCAGGTTCCTCTCCGCCGAACAGGACGCGCGGGCGGCCGAACGCGAGCAGTGGGACGACGGCAGCAACTTCCTCGCGCTCGAACCCGGCGTTGTCGTCGGCTACGAGCGCAACACCGCCACCAACACCTACCTGCGCAAGCAGGGCATCGAGATCGTCACGATCGCGGGCTCCGAGCTCGGCCGCGGCCGCGGCGGCCCGCGCTGCATGAGCTGCCCGATCCAGCGCGACCCCGCCCACTGACGACCGATCCCCGCCATCCGGCGACCGGTCGGCGACAGCCACCACCGGCCACCGAGCGCCCGCGGCACCCCACCCACCACCCGAAGGAGCACCCGTCATGACCGGTACCCTGTACGGCCGCCACTACCTGCGCGAGCTGGACTTCACCGCCGCTGAGATCCACCACCTGCTCGACCTCGCCGCCGAGCTCAAGGCCGCCAAGAAGGCCGGTACGGAGGTCCCGCGGCTGACCGGCCGCCGGCTCGCGCTGATCTTCGAGAAGAACTCGACCCGGACCCGCTGCGCCTTCGAGGTCGCCGCCGCCGACCAGGGCGCCACCACCACCTTCCTCGGTCCTGACAGCTCCCACATCGGGCACAAGGAGAGCGTCGCCGACACGGCCCGCGTGCTGGGCCGGATGTACGACGGTATCGAGTACCGGGGCTTCGCCCAGGAGACCGTCACCGAACTCGCCCACCACGCGGGCGTCCCGGTCTACAACGGTCTGACCGAGGAGTGCCATCCCACCCAGAGCCTGTGCGACGTCTTCACCATGCGCGAGCACAGCCGCAAGCCGTTGGAGAAGATCTCCTTCTGCTACCTGGGCGATGCCCGCAACAACACCGCGAACTCGCTGATGGTGATGGGAAGCCTGTTGGGCATGGACGTGCGGATCGCCGCGCCGCGCGCCCTGTGGCCCGACCCGCGGCTCGTCTCGCGGTGCCTGCTGCTGGGCGAGCGGAGCGGGGCCCGGTTCACCCTCACCGAGGAGGTCGAGGAGGCGGTGCGCGACGCCGACTACCTCTACACCGACGTGTGGGTCTCGATGGGCGAGGACCACGATCGGTGGTCCGACCGCATCGCGCAACTGCTGCCCTACCAGGTCAACGCCAAGACCCTCGCCGCCACCGGCAACCCCGCCACCGCCTTCCTGCACTGCCTGCCCGCCCTGCACGATCACCGCACCGACCTCGGCGCCGAGCTCGCCGGCCGGCACGGGCCGGAGGGCCTGGAGGGTCTGGAGGTCACCCACGAGGTCTTCGAGTCCACGGCGTCCCTGGTCTTCGACCAGGCCGAGAACCGCATGCACACCATCAAGGCCGTGCTGGTCGCCACCCTGGGAGTCTGAGCCGTGCGCATCGTCGCCGCCCTCGGCGGAAACGCCCTGCTCCAGCGGGGCGAGCACCCCGACGCCGCCGTCCAGCAGCACCACGTCCACCAGGCCGCCGCCTCGCTCGCCGAACTCGTCCTCGCCGGCCACGAGCTGGTCATCACCCACGGCAACGGCCCCCAGATCGGCCTGCTCGCCTCGGAGAGCGAGAGCGATCCCGCCCTCACCGCCCCCTACCCGCTGGACGTGCTCGGGGCCCAGACGCAGGGAATGATCGGCACCCTGCTGGTGCGCGAGCTCACCACCCGGCTGCCCGGTCGGGCGGTGGTCGCCCTGGTCACCCACACCGAGGTCGACCCGCACGACGACGCGTTCCGGCACCCCGCCAAGTTCATCGGCGGGCAGCTCACCCGGGAGCAGGCCCGGAGGATGGAGCGCGAACGGGGCTGGACCACGGCCGACGACGGCCCGCTCCCGCGCCGCGTCGTCCCCTCGCCGCGGCCCCGCGCGGTGCTCGAAGTCCCCGCCCTCCGCGAACTCCTCGCCCGGGGAACGGTGGTGATCGCGGCGGGCGGAGGAGGAGTCCCCGTCACCCGGGACCCGGAGACCGGCCGGGTGCGCGGCGTCGAGGCCGTCGTCGACAAGGACCTCACCGCGGCCCTGCTCGCCGAACAGCTCGACGCCGACGCCCTGTTGATCCTCACCGACGTCACCCATGTCTTCACCCACTACGGCACCGCCCACCCCGGACCGCTCACCAGCGTCACCCCCGAGCAGCTGCGCGAGCTCGACCTGCCCGAGGGGTCGATGCGCCCCAAGGCCGAAGCCGTCGCCGCCTTCGCCGAGCGGACGGGTGCGCCGGCCGCCATCGGGCCGCTCGACGACGCCCTCGGCACGATCCTCGGCACCACCGGCACCACGGTGCGGGCGCTGCCGGCAGCAGGCGAGAGGGACCCCAGGCCCCCGACGACGGGACCTTCGGCCCTCGGTACGGCACCACGGCACACGGCAGTCTGAACCCACCGGGACGGGACCGCAGCTGATGCCCCGTCCCATCACTCCCGCGGCGACAGAGGGCCGCGGGTACGGGCCGGCCGACCGTGGGGGTGGCCGGGCCAGGCGTGCGGAACCGGGGACGGGTGGGGCTGTCCTCGGTTCCGCGCCATGACCGGCACGACGACGGACAACAGCCCGCCGGGAAGTGGCCGCTCGTGCCGGGGGAGCGGCCGTCCCGGATCGGGCGAGTGCCGGGCCCCGCCCGGCTCTCTCCTTCCGCCCGGTGCAGGACCCGACAGCCCAGGACCCGGCAGCCCGAGGGAGCAGGGCCACAGGTCCCGGCCGCGCGGCCGTACCGTACCCCGGTCGGCCCTGTGCGCGACCGCCTCCGCAGCGTGACGATGGGATCGGCCTCAGCTGCCGAGCACCGCACCCGACGACTCCGAGGAGACCACGATCATGCCCAGGACCTCACGTCCGGCGCCCGCCGCCCTGTCCGACCGGGAGCTCCGTACGCTCGACGCACACTGGCGAGCCGCGAACTACCTGACGGTCAGCCAGATCTACCTGCTGGACAACCCGCTGCTGCGCGAGCCGCTCCTGCCCGAGCACATCAAGCCGCGTCTGCTGGGCCACTGGGGTACCTCGCCGGGCCTCAACCTGGTGCACACACACCTCAACCGTGCTGTGAAACAGCGGGATCTGGACGCGATCTGCATCTGGGGCCCGGGCCACGGCGGCCCGGCCGTGCTCGCCAACTCCTGGCTGGAGGGCAGCTACACCGACACCTACCCGGACATCACCCGCGACGCCGACGGCATGGCGAAGCTGTTCAGGCAGTTCTCCTTCCCCGGCGGTGTCCCCAGTCACGTGGCCCCCGAGACGCCCGGCTCGATCCACGAGGGCGGCGAGCTGGGCTACTCGCTCGCCCACGCCTACGGCGCGGCGCTGGACAACCCCGGCCTGCTGGTCACCTGCGTGATCGGGGACGGTGAGGCGGAGACCGGGCCGCTGGCCGCATCCTGGCACGGCAACAAGTTCCTCGATCCGGTGCACGACGGCGCCGTGCTGCCCGTCCTGCACCTGAACGGTTACAAGATCGCCAACCCGACCGTGCTGGCCCGCCTGCCCGAGTCCGAGCTGGACTCCCTGCTGCGCGGCTACGGTCACGAACCGCTGTACGTGACCGGCGAGGACCCGATGACGGTCCACCAGGCGATGGCCGCAGCCCTGGACAGCGCGTTGGAGAAGATCGAGGCGATCCAGCGGGCCGCCCGCGAGGGCGACGCCACCGCACGCCCGGCCTGGCCGATGATCGTGCTGCGCACCCCGAAGGGGTGGACCGGCCCGGCCGAGGTGGACGGCCTGCCGGTGGAGGGCACCTGGCGCGCCCACCAGGTGCCGCTGGACCAGGTCCGCGACAACCCCGCCCACCTCGCCCAGCTGGAGGCGTGGCTGCGCTCCTACCGACCCGAGGAGCTCTTCGACGGGCATGGCCGGCCCATCGAGCAGGTCCTCGCCTGCGTCCCCGAGGGGCAGCGCCGTCTGGGCGCCAATCCGCACGCCAACGGCGGTCTGCTGCTGCGCGAACTGCCGCTGCCGCGGCTGGAGCGCTACGCCGTCCCCGTCGACAAGCCGGGGGCCACCCTCCACGAGCCGACCCGTGTCCTGGGTGACCTGCTCGCCCAGGTGATGGCCGACACCGCGGAGCGCCGCGACTTCCGGCTGGTCGGCCCGGACGAGACCGCCTCCAACCGGCTCCAGGCCGTGTACGACGCCACCGGCAAGAGCTGGCAGGCGGACGTCCTGCCCACCGACGAGCATCTCGCGCACGACGGCCGGGTGATGGAGATCCTCTCCGAACACACCTGCCAGGGCTGGCTGGAGGGCTACCTGCTCACCGGCCGGCACGGCCTCTTCTCCTGCTACGAGGCCTTCGTCCACATCGTCGACTCGATGGTCAACCAGCACATCAAGTGGCTGCGTACCACCCGGCGGATCCCCTGGCGCGCCCCGATCGCCTCGCTCAACTACCTGCTGACCTCGCACGTCTGGCGCCAGGACCACAACGGCTTCTCGCACCAGGACCCCGGCTTCGTCGACCACGTGCTCAACAAGAGCCCCGAGGCCGTGCGGGTCTACTTCCCGCCGGACGCCAACACCCTGCTCGCCGTCGCCGACCACGTACTGCGCAGCCGCGACTACGTCAACGTGGTGGTGGCCGGCAAGCAGCCCTGCTTCGACTGGCTAGGCCTGGACGAGGCCCGCGTCCACTGCGCCCGGGGCGCGGGCATCTGGCCGTGGGCCGGCACCGACGACGGAAGCCGTGAACCGGACGTCGTCCTCGCCTGCGCCGGTGACGTCCCCACCCAGGAGGTGATCGCCGCGGCAGGGCTGCTCCGCCTTCATCTGCCCGACCTTGCGGTGCGGGTGGTCAACGTGGTGGACCTGGCCCGGCTGATGCCGGCCGAGGAGCACCCGCACGGTATGCCGGACGCCGAGTTCGACGCGCTCTTCACCCGGGACAAGCCGGTGATCTTCGCCTACCACGGCTACCCGTGGCTGATCCACCGGCTCGCCTACCGTCGCACCGTCCACCCGCACCTGCACGTGCGCGGCTACAAGGAGTCCGGCACCACCACCACACCCTTCGACATGGTGGTCCGCAACGATCTCGACCGCTACCGCCTGGTCATGGACGTCATCGACCGCACCCCCGGCCTCGCCGTGCGCGCCGCCGCTGTCCGCCAGCAGATGGCCGACCAGCGCACCCGCCACCACGACTGGATCCGCGAACACGGCACCGACCTGCCCGAGATCGCCGACTGGCACTGGAACGCCTGACCCGACCCGGACGCCGCGGCCGCGCGCCGGACCCGACGGCCACCTCCGAACGAGTGGACTCGCCGGAACGCGTACCGGACGGGAGCCACGGGGCCTGGATGGTGACGTTGCCATCTGAGTCCCCGACCTGGAGGCAGCACCCCGGCATGCGGCGCGACCCCTCCCGCCGGCTGTGCGCCGCAGCGCTGCTCGCGGCGTCCGTGCTGGCCACGGACGTCCGCTCCCAGGGCCAGGAGCCGTCCACGCTGCTCGCCCAGGCGATCACCGAGATCGTGACCCCGGACAACGTCTACGACCGCCCGGTCCCCCCGCGCCGGCGTGCCCGTCACGCCAGGGGAGCGGCAGCGATGACGGACGGAGTCGGCAGCTCAGGCAGGGCGACCGCCTGACGGGGGCGCCGACCCGTGCGGGGATCGGCCGTGGGTGGCGAAGCAGGTGGCCGGACCGGTCAGGAATCGAGAAGCGCGGGTCACACGGTCGTGCCTAGCATGATCGTCATGGACATCACCATTCACACGGCCTTCCTCCCGCATGACGACCCGGACGCGTCCCTGGCCTTCTACCGCGACGCCCTCGGCTTCGAGGTCCGCAGCGACGTCGGGCAGGGCAAGATGCGCTGGATCACGGTCGGCCCCGTCGGCCAGCCCGGCACGTCCATCCTCCTGGCGCCGCCGGCCGCCGACCCCGGGGTCACCGAGGACGAGCGCCGCACCATCGTCGAGATGATGGCCAAGGGCACCTACGGCTGGATCCTGCTGGCCACCCGGGACCTCGACGGCACGTTCGAGAAGGTGCAGGCCGGCGACGTCGAGGTGGTCCAGGAGCCGACCGAGCAGCCGTACGGCATCCGCGACTGTGCCTTCCGCGACCCGGCGGGCAACCTGGTCCGGATTCAGGAGGTTCGCTGAGCCGCCCCGTCGATTCGGCCGTGACGGCCGGCATCGTGACCACCTGAGAAGAAGGACACGGGCGGGCGGCACCTCCGGACCGCTGCCCTCGACCACGCCTCGGCGGCCGCACCATCGCAGCGGTACTCGCGATGTCGGCCGCCGAGGCCCGAGGCCTGCTCGACCGGCTTGTCGACACCGGCAAGCCGGTCATCGCCATCGAGCACCTCGCCGCCGCCCACCTCGGCGGGCAACCCCGGTGCTCGCGGACATCAACGAGAAGGAGATCTTCCATGTGTCACCCCTCGTGGGGGCGCGCACGCGCCGCGGCGCACCGTCTCAGCGACCTCAGGCAACTGCGCCGGGTCCGCGACCGGATCGACCGGGAGTACGCGCAGCCGTTGAACGTCGAGGCGCTCGCCCGCGGCGTGAACATGTCCGCCGGGCACCTCAGTCGACAGTTCCGGCTGGCCTACGGGGAGTCCCCGTACGCGTACCTGATGACGCGTCGCATCGAGCGGGCCGCGGCCCTGCTGCGCCGTGGCGATCTCAGCGTCACCGATGTCTGCTTCGCGGTCGGCTGCTCCTCGCTGGGCACCTTCAGCACCCGCTTCACCGAGCTGGTCGGCATGCCGCCCAGCGCCTACCGGCGCGGCGCAACAGGTGCTGCGGCGGGGATGCCCCCGTGTGTGGCGAAGCAGGTGACAAGACCGGTCAGGAATCAAGAAGCGCCGGTCGCCGAGCCGCAACTAGCGTGATGGCCATGGCATCCATCGAATTCATCACCCTCGACGTGGCCGACCTCGCGGCCGCCGATTCCTTCTACACCGCCGCCTTCGGCTTGGACACCCAGATCCGCCTGCGGGCCTCGGAGACACCCACCAGCGGCTTCCGTGGGTTCACGCTCGCGCTCACGGTGTCCCAGCCGGCCACCGTCAACAGTCTCATCGGCTCCGCCATCGACGCCGGCGCCACGGTGCTGAAGCCTGCCGCGAAGTCGCTCTGGGGCTACGGCGGTGTCGTACAGGCCCCGGACGGGACGGTCTGGAAGGTCGCGACCTCGGCGAGGAAGGACACCGGCCCCGCCACCCGGCAGGTCGACGAGATGGTGCTCCTGCTGGGAGTCGCGGACGTGGCCGCGAGCAGGCGGTTCTACGTCGACCAGGGCCTTGCCGTGGCGAAGAGCTTCGGCCGCGTGTACGTCGAGTTCGCTGCCGGGTCGAGCCCGGTCAAGCTGGCGCTGTACAGGCGCCGTGCCCTTGCCAAGGACGCCGGCGTCTCTCCCGACGGCACCGGATCGCACCGGCTCATGATCGGCGGCAATGCCGGGCCCTTCACCGACCCGGACGGGTTTGCCTGGGAGGCTGCATCGCCGGCGCTCACGTCCTGATCCGACACGGCTGCCCTGCCCGCCCGGCCTTGCTGCCCGGTCGCCGAGCACGAGACGGCCGCCTCTTCACACTCGGGCCGAGGATCCGGCGGACGTGTTCAAGGTGCGCGAGCCGGCGGTGGTGCAGCCCGGCGCCGGGCTCCACCCCTGGTTCGGCGATCGGGCGTGGCCACCCGGACACCGGCGGCCGTTCCTGGCCGGTGGCGTCGAGCAGCAGCTTCGCGGCTCGGGCGCACCGCGGCACGGCTCCAGCCCGGGGGCGACGTCCGTCCGGCCGTAGTCCACGCCGCCCGCGCTGTGGCGGGCTCAGCCGGCCGCCCGCCGCCGACCGGCCCGGCTCCGCCGAAGTGCCGCGGAGTGACCATGGCTCCCCGCGTCGCCTTCGACCCGCGTCGCTTTCGACTCGCGCCACGGCGGCTACGAAGGGCTGCGGTCACAGCCGGACGATGACCAGGGCGGTGTCGTCGGTGGCGCCGCCGGGCGGCAGCAGCTCGGCCAGGACGGCATCCGCGAGGGCTTCGGGATCGGCGGCCCGATTGCGGCGGAGGGAGTTGGCCAGGCGGGTGAGGCCGGTGTCGATGTCCTCGTGGCGGCGTTCGATCAGGCCGTCGGTGTACAGGACGAGGGAGGCCCCTTCGGTGAAGGAGGTCGTGGCCTGGGGGCGGGGCACGTGTTCGGGGCGGGCACCGAGCGGAGGGTCGGTGGCCTGGTCGAGGAAGGTGACGGTGCCGTCGGGCCGCAGGAGGGCCGGCGGGGGGTGGCCGGCGCTGCTGTAGGTGATGGTGTGGGTGTCCCAGTCGATGCAGGTCTCCACGGCGGTGGTGTTCTCGGCGCCGTCGACCGAGCGGGCGTACAGGCCGAGGACCTCCAGTGCCTCGGCGGGGCCGTCGGTGGCACGGGAGGCGGCGCTGAGGGCGCTGCGGAGCAGGCCCATGACGCCGGCGGCCTGCAGACCGTGCCCCACGACATCGCCGACGGCGACGCCGATGCGGTCGTCGGGCAGGTCGACGAGGTCGTACCAGTCACCGCACACGTTGAGCGAGCCGACGGCGGGCCGGTAGCGCACGGCGGCCCGGTGGTGTCCCACGTCTGCGGGGGCGGGCAGCATCGCCTCCTGCAGGGCGAGGGCGACCTCGCGTTCGCGGGCGTGGGCCTGGCGCAGGCGTTCGTTGATGTCCTGGAGTTCGTGGGCGCGGGTGTAGAGCTCGGCCTCCAGCACCCGGGTGCGGCTGCCCTCGGGTCTGCCGCGCGCGCGGATGAGTTCCGTGACCTCCTCCACGCGGTGCACGAGCAGGACCACGTCGCCGTCCGGGCCGTGGACGGGGGCGTTGACGGGGCTCCAGTAGCGTTCCTCCCATTCGTCGGGGTTCTCCGGCGATTGCACGTCGTAGCGTTGCAGGGCCATGGCGTCGCGCTCGCCGGTGGTCAGGACCCGTCTGAGCGAGGCCGCCAGGTTGCGCATACCACTGGCGGAGGGGTCGTTCGGGTTGTCGGGGAACACGTCGAACAGGTAGCGGCCGACGACCTGGTCGCGGGTGCGGCCCGACTGGCGCAGGAACTCCTCGTTCGCGTCCGCGTACACCAGGTCCGGGGTGAGCAGCGCCACCATGCCGGGCAGCGCCTGGAACACCCCCGCGTAGTCGATCACCGCGTCCGTCATTGGTTCGCCGCCTCAGCGTCCGCCGTCCTCACGTGATCTCCACGATAGGCGCGCGCCGGGCTCGGCCTGGAAGCCGCGCCCGCGTCCTCCCGACAGCCTCGATGACCTCGCGGTCGGCGGGCTGACGCCATGAGCTCGGGGGAGACCGGGACGCGTGAGGGGGCGACGCGCCCGGCGGCGCAGATCGGCAGGGTGAGGCCACCGCGACGCCCGACCGACATCGTACGGCGGCGCTGCGCCGGCGGCTCGCCGCGCAGCTGATGTTCGAGCTCGTCCTCCCGCTCGGCTCGTACTACGGGCTACGCGCGGCCGGCGCCGGCCAGTGGCTGTCGATGGTCGTCGGCGGCCTGCTGCTGCCGTGGATCGGCTACGGCATCGTGCGGCAGCGGCGCGTGGAGGCCATGGCCGTGTTCACACTGAGCCCGGTGGTGGCCGGACCGGCACGGTTTGAAGCTGTAGGGCGCAACCCGGTGGCCGGCCGGCCCCCGGTGCCCCCGGCGCGCTTGTCCTGCGGCCGGGGGCATCGGTGCTCGCGCCGTTGGCACGGCGGCTGGCCGTCGCGCTACGGCTGCCGGTCGGGCGGCAGCCCGCCCGTACTACGGCTGACGTTCGGGCGCCGCCTCGTCCGCGCTGCGGCTGACGTCGGCCCAGGCGTCCAGTTCCCGCAGGCGTGCGGTGAGGGCCTCGCGGAGGCCGTCCTGCGCCGCGCGTCCGAGGGCGAGGCGCAGCGGCGGCTGCTCGGCGTCGACGGCGGCCATGACGGCCGCGGCGACCCGGGCGGGATCGGCGAACGCGTCGGGCGGCAGTTCGCCGAGCGAGCGCTGGACGGCGCGCACGGTCCCGTCATAGTCGGGGGTGGGCTCGGCGAAGACCAGGTGGGACAGGAAGCCCGTCCCCAGGTAACCCGGTTCGAGCATGGTGACCTTGATGTTCAGGGGGGCGAGCTCGCCCGCCAGCGCGTCGGAGAGTCCTTCGAGCGCGTACTTGCCGGCCGCGAGCAGTCCCACGCCCGGGTGCGCCGACTGCCCGTAGAGCGAGGACCCCTGGAGGATGTGGCCCGAGCGCTGCCTGCGCAGCACGGGCAGTGTCGCGCGCAGCACGTTCAGCGGGCCGAACAGGTTGGTGTCGAAGACGGCCCTGGACTGCGCGTCGGTGGCCTCCTCGACGGCGCCGAACAGTCCGTAGCCCGCGTTGTTGGCGACCACGTCGATCCGTCCGAAGGCGGAGACGGTCTGCTCGACGGCGCGGTGGGCCGCTTCCTCGTCCCGGACGTCGAGCTGGAGGGCGATGGCCTGTCCGGGGTAGCGCTCGACGAGGTCGGTGATGGATTCGGGGCGGCGGGCGGTGGCCGCGACGCGGTCGCCACGGTCGAGGGCGGTGAGTGCCAGTGCGCGGCCGAGGCCCTGGGAGGAGCCGGTGATGAACCAGGTGCGGGAGGTGTCCGGGGTCTGTTCGATCTTCGTCATGGTTAGGACCATATGCTGTTAGCGCCTAACTCACAAGCCTCGGTGTGCTCGGATGTCTATGCGCCTGATGGGTGGCACCTCTCCAGGTTCGGGTATCGTGGCCCCATGGCCATGGATGCGACCAGGACGACCCTCAGCCCCTCGGCGGCGGCCGAGGCTGTCCTCGCCTTTGTCAACACCCGGGCGATCGACGGCAGTCGGGAGCAACTCGGGGACGGGGTGTCCTTCGCGCAGTGGCTCGGGCAGGAGGGCCTGGTCGGCCCGGGTTCGCTGGTCACCGACGCCGACGCCGCCGCCGCCCGGGAACTGAGGGACGCTCTGGTGCTCGTCCTGCTCGCGCACGCGGGGGAGGAGGACGGCGAGGGCCGGGCCGGAGCCGAGGAGCACCTGCGCCGCAGCGCCCAGCTGTACCCCCTGGCGCCTGTCATCACCGCCACCGGCGTCCAGCTCCTGCCCACCGGGGGCGGCGTGCCGGGCGCACTCGCAACCGTGCTCGCGGCGGCGTCCGACGTCGCTCTGCGAGGCGCCTGGATGAGGCTCAAGGCCTGCCGGAACCCCCCGTGCCACCTCGGGTTCTACGACCGTTCGCGCAACTCATCGGCGGCGTACTGCAGTCCGAACCGCTGCGGGGCGCAGGTCGCCATGCGGACCTACCGCACCCGCAAGGCACAGGAGGACGGCAGGTAGCGCACCAGCGACGCCGTCCCGGGTGTCACCCCTGCGCAGACCTGCACAGCGCCCCCGGCCCGGACCCTTTGAACTCGCCGGCTCAGGCGCCTGCACTATGCCGGAGAGGACGTCCACGACCCCCGAAGTCCACCGGCGATGGCCTGTCCCGGTACGCATCAGGCCGCGATCGCCGCTACCTGCCGTCCCCAGGAGGCGTCGTTCGGCGGCACAGGGCCGTGTCCACGACACTCTCGATATGCTTCATGGTTGCCTCGTCGGCCGGCTGGTCGGTCACCGCGACGTTGGCGGCTCGGCCGTCGTCGGTGACGCCGCCCCGGGTCTCGTATCCGGTGATGCTGCCGCCGTGGCCCCAGTAGACACCGCCGCACGACAGCGGCTTGCTCACGAGCCCCAGTCCGTAGCGGGCGCCGGTCCCGAAGGGGCGTCAGCGGGGACGGTGGTGCGCATCTCGGCGAGCTGGGCCGCCGGGAGGAGACGGCCGGCGAGGAGCGCGCCGAAGAACCGGTTGAGATCGGAGTTGGTGGAGATCAGCTGACCTGCCGCCCAGCCCCAGGACGGGTCCAGCTCCGTGCCGTCGCGCCGGGGCGCGCCTGCTGAATCCTGGTAGTAGCCCTTGGGGTGGGGTTCTCGGATGGTCGCGTCACCGGGGGCCGGGAAGCAGGTGTGGCGCAGCCCGATGGGTTCGATGATGCGCCGGTCCATCTCCTTGGCGAGGGCTCGGCCGGTGACCTTCTGGACGATCAGGCCGGCCAGCAGGTGGTTCGTGTTGCTGACTCCCATTTCGCCCCGGGGGCGAAGCCGGCCTTGTGCTGGAGCGCGAGGTCGAGGAGTTCGCGGGGTTCGTAGTACCGGACGTCCTCGCCGAGGTACCTGGTGTAGTTGGGAAGTCCGCTGGTGTGCTGGAGGAGCTGACGGACGGTGATGTGGCGTCCGTCGATCCCGTCCCCGCGCACGAGGCCCGGCAGGTAGGTGTCGACCGTGGCGTCGAGGCCGATCTTCCCTTCGCCGACCAGTTGCAGCACGACCACCGCGGTGAACGTCTTGGTGTTGCTGCCGATCCGCACCTGGCCGTCGACCGGTACCTTCGCGCCGGTGGCCAGGTCGCCGACCCCTGCGGTGTAGGTACGGATGCGGCCGGTACGGTCCTTGACGCTGGCCAGCGCGGCGGGCAGGCCGTCGGTGCGCACCAGCGCCTCCAGGCCCTGCCGGACGGCGTCCGGCCTGGCGGCGGCGGAGGCCACGGGCGATGTCAGGGCTCCCATCGTCATGACGCCCACGGCCACCGCGCCCGCGGCCGGCACGGCCCTGCGCCGACCACCCGGCTGCCGCCCGGAGGAACGAAACCCCTGCCATGCCTGCTCACGCACGGGCCAACTCCTATGGATCGTTGGGAAACCAGCGGTATGTGCCGGGCCCAGCATGTCCGGATGCGGCCGCCCGGGACGATCCTGCCAACCCCCAGCTCCAGGTGGGGCTACCCCCCGTTGCGCTCAGCCGACGGGGAACGGGGTGGGGACGCCCTGCCCGTGGGTGGCGGCGTCCGGAGAGCAGACGCGACGGGAGCCTGGAGTGCCGGCCCCCGCCGCCGCCGACCCGTCGGACACGCCCTACCTCTGCGGGACGTCCTTGACGAACAGGATCCCGTCGCTTCCGGCGAGGTGGGCCGGGTCCAGCGGGGCGTAGCCGAAGTAGGGGGAGGCCCGGAGGGCGGGCCGGGTGTCGCCGAGGGCGGCGGCCAGCCGGCGGGCGTCGACGACGTAGTGGCCCTGCGGGAGCGCGTACAGGAGTCCTTCGACGGTGTCCGCCGGCGGCGTGTCCACTCCCTGGTGCCGGATCGTGCCGAGTGCCGTGGCCAGGAAGGCGTACTCCTCGCCCAGGCGGGCGCTGACGAGCGCGCCGGCGCTCCACCACTCCAGCGGCAGGCCGCCCATCCGCATCGTGCTCTTCTCCCGCTGGAGATGGGAGTTGTGGGCGTGGACCAGTACCGGGCCCCGCGCGGCTACGGCGAGGAGGTTGTCGGCCATCATCTGGTCCCGCAGGCCCACCAGTCGGGTCATCCGGGCCGGTGAGGTGTCGGCCATCCAGAAGTGGTAGCGCAGCAGGCCGGTGGCGGTGCGCCCGTACAGGCGCGCCTGGTCCCAGTCCTCCCGCGAGGTCGCCGAGATCAGGTGCGGCGTCTGCGCGTCGAGCAGCGCCACCAGATCGTCGGCGAGCAGCCGCAGCTCCCTGGCCTCGGCCGACTGCCCCACGGACCGGGTCGGGTCCATCATCGCGGCGGGATCGGTCCACCGGTCGTCGGCGCCGAGCAGCCGGTCGAGCGCATCTGCGGAGCAGGGGAGCAGGTCCACGCCCACCGTGGCCGAGAGGTAGCCGTGGAGTGCGGTGAGGGACTGCCGGGGGCTCGCGGCGCCGGTGATCTCCAGCGGGCCGTCGAAGCCGGCGAAGCGGAGCCGCTCGGACGCGGGCCGGCCGTCGTTGTGGGCGCGCATCCAGCGCACGAGCTCGCGGTTGGCCGCGGACGCGCCGAACCCGTGGCTGAACCCGTGCTCCATGACCTCGTCGAGGGTGCCCGCGCCCGAGCTGATGTGGTCGTCCACGACCAGGCCCATCATGCAGTCGCTCTCGATCGCGATCGTCCGGTACCCCTCCTGCTCGACGAGCTGACGGAAGAGCTCGTTGCGCAGGTCGAGCAGAGTGTCCTCGCCGTGGGTGGGCTCGCCCAGGGCGAGCAGCCGCGGCCGGCCCGGGAGCAGCCTCATGACGGCGGCGGCCTCGACGGCATGGGCGGTGTCCTTGATGTCAGTAGCCATGCATTCAACGGTATCGTTGAACTCTCGGTTGAAACTTTCCCAAGATATCGGCAGGCTCATGGGGCAGAACCTTCAAAGTGATCGGCGGCTCAGGCCGGTCGATCTGGCGCGCGGGCACGGCCTGTCCACGCAGGCGGTCAGGAACTACGAGGAGGCGGGCATCCTTCCGGCCGCGGGTCGCACACCCCACGGCTACCGCACCTACACCTCGCTGCACGCGGGGGCCCTGCGCGCGTTCCTCGCCCTGGTGCCCGGCCACGGCCACCGGACGGCGACATCGATCATGCGGGCGGTGAACGAGGGCGCGGTCGACGAGGCGTTCCGACTCATCGACGAGAGCCACGTCCAGCTCCTCGACGACCGCCGGACCCTCCAGGCCGTGGAGAGCGCCCTCCGCGACCTGGAACCCACCACGGTGTCCGGGCCCGGTGCGGAACAACCCGGACCGGCCGCGGTGTCGGAGCCGGCCGCGGTGTCCGGGCCCGGCGGCACGTTCATCGGGCCGCTGGCCGGGAAGCTCGGGATCCGGCCCGCGACGCTGCGCAAATGGGAGCGCACCGGGCTGGTGCGCCCGCGCCGCGACCCGCGGACCGGGTACCGCGTCTACGACGAGGCCGACGTACGGGACGCCCGGCTGGCACACCAGCTCAGGCGGGGCGGCTACCTGCTGGAGCAGATCGCCCCGCTGATCGCCCAGGTGCGTGCGGCAGGTGGGCTGGAGCCGCTGGAGGCCGCCCTGTACGACTGGCGCGGCCGGCTGTCCGCCCGCGGGCGGGCCATGCTGACCGGGGCCGCCGAGTTGGAGGCGTACCTCCGCGAGCGCGCAGCTGACACTTCGGCCGCCCGCTGACGAGCGACTTCCGGTCCGGCTGGTTCGGGTGCCGAAGGGTGGGTGCACAAAGCCGACACAACCCCTCGAAGTGAGCGTCGACACCGACCAGTATGGTTGGCATCCGTGCCCTTCACCTTCAGTCATCCCGCTGCCGTCATACCCCTCCTGCGGCGCGGCCGGTTGATCGGATCGGCGCTGGTGTTCGGAACGGTGGCACCGGATCTGCCGTACTTCGCCGGGGCGTTCGCCCTCGGCGACACGGCTCACGCCTGGTGGGCGGTGCCCACCGTCGACATCGCGATCACACTCGCACTGGTCGGGGTGTGGCACCTGGTGCTCCGCGGGCCGCTGGTGGGCCTGCTTTCGCCGCGTTGGGCCGCAGCCGCGGAGCAGTTGACGAGATCTCACGACCGGCGGATCGGCCTCTCCAGGGCACTGTGGTTCGCGCTGTCGGCGGGGATCGGAGCGGCCACGCATGTGGTGTGGGACGCCTTCACCCATCCGGGGCGATTCGGGACGCGGCTCGTCCCCGCCCTGGAGACCGCCCGGCTCTTCGGCAAGCCGCCGTACGACTGGCTGCAGTACGGCTCCTCCGTCATTGGGCTGGTCGCGCTCGGCTGGTACGCCACGCAGGAGTTGCGTCGCGCCGAGCGGGCCGGTGGCGCGCCGGTGGCCGGCGCGAGCGCGGCGACCCGTCGGCTGGTACTGGGCCTGACGGTGGTCGCGGCCATGCTGGGCGTGGCGTACCGCATCGCCGGCTGGAGCCGGCCGGGCCTGCCACTGCTCTCCCTGATCCCGGTCATCGCCTTCGGCGCGATCGCGGGGGCGGGCGCCGCACTGGTGATCTACGCACTGGTCGCCCCCCGGCGGGGCTGAGCGCCCATGCCGGCGGGGCCGGGCCGACCGCATACGCTCCGCCGCGGTGATCGACGCCCTGCCCGGCCTGGGCAAGACCACCATTGCGCACCTGTTCGGCCGCACCTTCGACCGTGCCCAGATCCGCCGGCGCGGCCCGGTCACCGAGCTCGGACACGAGCGCGTCCCGGTGTTCGCGTCGGGCTGACGTCGAACACCACCCTGCGGACCCTGAACCGGATGATCTGCGAGTTCTACGGCCACCCACGACAGGGCAGGCTCACATGTGTCCGGCGACGCGACGCGGCCTGATCCCGGTGTCCGCCGCCTGCCCCCGGCGCGGATGCCGCCGAGGATCCGTTGGAGTCGATCACTTGGTGGGCCGTGTCCTGCCCGCGGTGGTCAGTTCGCCGGGCCTGGTCCGGTGCGGGTTCGCGCCGCCGTGACCACCACCGCGGTGTAGCGCATCGTGAAGGTGCCGCCCTGCGCGTCGATGACGGCCCCGATGCCCGCCAGGAGTTCTTCGAGCTTGGTCGGCGGGGTCTGGCCGGCATCGCCACCGGTGCGCAGCTGATCGAGCCACTCGTCCCGGAGGTAGGGCCGCTCCCAGGTGAAGTGCCATTGCTGTGGGTCGTCGAACGCCGTGGTCTGTCGTATCCCGTCGGCCGCCTTGGTGAAGAGCGCCGAGTACTCCTCGACGGCGGGCTTGGCCCAGGGGTTGCGAGGGGAGTCGGGCAGGACTCGGTTGTGGACCTCGGAGAAGGCCTTCGCCATCTCGGGGGACGGCCGGAAGACGTTCCAGAACACGGCCAGTCGGCCGCCCGGCCGCAGTACCTCGGCCGCCTTTGCCGCTCCCGCGACCGGGTCGATCCAGTGCCAGGTCTGCCCGGCTGTCACGGCGTCGAAGGTGCGGCCGGCCGGGTCCCAGGCTTCGAAGGCGGCCACCTCGGCGTGGAGTCCGTGCCGGCGTGCGAAGGCGGCCATGCGCGGGTCCACGTCGACACCCAGCACCGTGCAGCCGGCCGCTCGGAACGGCCGGGCCGATATGCCGGTGCCGATACCGACGTCCAGGAGGTCGGGTCCGGGGCTTGCGGCGATGATCGCCTCCACCATGGCGTCGGGATAGCGGGGCCGGGCGCGATCGTAGCGTTCCGCATCCGAGCCGAACGACTCGGCTGCCAAGCGGTGTTGATGTGACTCACTCTCGGAGAACGGTAAAGTGGGCATGCGCCCACTATGAGTGGGCGCATGCCCACTCGTCAATCGCGTGGGCCCTTGCGGACCGAAGGAGGCGGGGCGCCATGCCGACGGGGGTAGCCATCCGCGATGTGCGAGAGCAGCTGTTCGACGCCGCCGAGTGCGTCCTGCTCCGGGACGGTCCGAGTGCGCTGACCAGCCGGGCGGTCACGACGGAGGCGGGCTGCGCCAAGGGCGTCCTGCACCGTCACTTCGCCGACTTCGAAGGCTTCCTCGCCGAGCTCGTACTGGACCGCATCGCTCGGATCGACAGCCGGGCTGCCACCCTCCGCGGCCTGGCCGGGACCAGCACGGTCGCCGACAACCTCACCGGCGCGCTGACCGAGCTGTTCGGCTCGGTCGCGGTCGCGATCGTCAGCCTTGTCACGTCCAGGGACGACCTGCGCGCCCGACTGCGCCTGGCCAGGCCGACCGGCGTTCCCGTTCTGACGGACGCTGCAACCGTGATCGCCGCCTACCTCACCGCCGAGCGCGAACTGGGCCGCATCCCGGCGGACGCGGATGTCGACACGCTCGCCCCCACCCTGATCGGGGCCGCGCACATGCTGTTCGCCGACCGGAAGGGCACACCGCCGGAGCCCGGAGCCGTCCACAAGGTCGTGACCACGGTACTCGCGCTGCCGGCGACGACCGGCCGGGTCGCCGAGCAAGATGCCGGGACGCATCGGACCGAGAGAGAGTGACCGTCCGGCCCGCCGTCGCGCCGGCTGGGCGCCGGCCGGTCTGCCTCTGCCGGGCCGGCCGGCCGGGCGTCATCGTCATGGGAAAGCGCGACCGGCAGAGGCAAGGCGATCGGCGCCGCGGTCGACCTCCGCCGCACTGTCCCGGCGCGATCCAATTGATCGTCAGGAACATTGCCAGGAACGCTAGGTCCGCCCGACCCGGGTTGTCGGATGCTCGCGCGTGCGGGATATTGGATCTTGGTTCCGAGGGAGCCTCTGTTTCAAGTGACGAAATGTCAGGGGGGATTCTTCTTATGGCACGTATTGGATCCGTGCGTTTGCTGGCCGTGGCCGCGGCCGGCGTGGTGATCGTGGCCACGGGGGCGACGGGTGCCGCCGCGGCGCCGGCACCGGCTTCGGCGGTGCCGGACACGGCCGGGGTGCGGGCCGCGCTGCAGAGCGCGGTGAACGCGGGGGCGCCGGGTGCCTTCGCGGTGATCAGGGATCACGGCGGAGCGGAGACCAAGCTGTCGCTGACGGTCGGCAAGGCTGATCTGGACGGGACGCCGATGAACGCCGACTGGCAGTTCAGGGTCGGCAGCAACAGCAAGATGTTCGCCGCGGTGCTGGTCATGCGGCTGGCCGAACAGGGGCGTATCGACCTGGACAAGCCGCTGCGGGACTACCTCCCGGCGGGCACGCTCCCGGAGGGCTGGACGATGACCGGCCGGCAGGTGATGGAACACCGCGCGGGAATCTACGACCACACGAACGATCTCCTGGAGCAGTCCG
Source organism: Kitasatospora sp. NPDC050543 (assembly GCF_044457565.1). Lineage (NCBI taxonomy): Bacteria > Bacillati > Actinomycetota > Actinomycetes > Kitasatosporales > Streptomycetaceae > Kitasatospora > Kitasatospora sp. NPDC050543. The sequence continues at coordinate 364,587 of NZ_JBITGZ010000004.1, forward strand.
GCGAGGAGACCACGAGCGCCTTCGAGGCGCGTATCCGCAACAACGTCTACGACCCCGCGAAGCTCGTGGCGATGTCCGTCGCGCACGGCCTGCAGTCCACGCCGGGGACGCGCTACGCCTACTCGAACACGGACTTCGTGCTGATGGGCCTGGCGGTGGAGCACCTCACCGGCCGGCCGTACGCCGATGTGCTGCGCGATGAGATCATCGATCCGCTGGATCTGCGCCGGACGTCCTTCGTCGTCCCGGACAAGGAGATCACGGGGCGGCACGTCACCGGCTACCTGACCAACGACGACCGTTCCAAGCCGCTGCTGAACTCCACCGAGCAGACCGCTTCCTGGGTGTGGAGCGCCGGCGGGGTCATCTCCTCCGCCCGCGACATGGACCGCTTCCTCACCACGCTGATGGCCGGCACCGCCGGCGGGCTGGTCTCGGACGACTCGCTGAAGCAGATGACCAGTGTGCTCCCGACCCCCACCGCGAAGGTCAGCTACGGGCTCGGGCTCCGGCAGATCGCGCTGTCCTGCGGCAACGTGTTCGGTCACGGCGGGATCGTCCAGGGCTACCAGACCCAGTCCTTCACGACCCCCGACGGCCGTCGCAGCGTCGTCGTCTTCGCCAACGCCTCCAACAACGGCAGCGTGACGCAGGGTCTGATGAACGCGCTGGAGCCCGCCTTCTGCGGCAAGCAGCCCGCCCCGGCCGCCGTTGCACCCCGCACCATGACGGCGCCGGGGGTCGGCGGCCAGCAGGAGGGCGGCGTGGCGCCCCACGACATCACCCCCGTGGTGGACGACACCCGCATCTGACCGGTCAGGGCCGTGGGGGGGGGGGCGGGCCGGGGGGGGGGGGGGGCGGCGGCCCCCCCCCCGCCCGCCGCCGCCGCCCCCCCCCCCCGCGCCCGGCCGGCGGTCGGGGGTGCGGCCGGGGCCGGGGGGCG